>NZ_JBMDIJ010000016.1:0-106322 GCF_057808595.1 Pseudomonas sp. FG98
AACAAATGTGGGAGCTGGCTTGCCAGCGATGCGCCGCGCGGGCGGCGCTCGATCTCAAGAACGCTGCAAGGATCAAGGCAAGCACCTGGCAGCCATGACGCGATCTCCTGCCAGGCCAGCCTCCCTTCAGATGGATGGCGCCAGCACCAAACCGCCGCTTATCTAGACTTGCCAGACAGCCAGGCGACATTGCGCGCCAGGCTTCCTCATCCGCTCCCTAGCAGAGTCGTCCGCCGTCGCTATCGCGCTGATAACACGGGGGCCGATCGTGTATCCCCCACCTTTCCTGCACGGGTACGGCGCCCGTTGCACCGGTCTTCTTGCGGTGGCACAGCGAGGTGCCGCCAGGGAGCCAGGTATGCGTACCATCACGTCGCTCAACGGACTTCAACAGCCTTATTCGCGAGGAACAGCACAACCCACCGAATCACCCATCTATTGCTTGTATTGGGACTTACGCCTTTACATGCTCGATGTTCCACCCTGGGGCATCATTCTTCCTGCGGAGATCGCCGAGGCGGGGCCTGTCGGTTTCTTTCTGGAAATCAAATCCCTCGGACTGCCCGCAGGTACGGTACTGGGGATGCGCTGGACACCGGAAAACGGTAACCATGTACACCGCATCACCCACCGTTTGACCGGCGATGAAACCAGCCATACCCACCTTAGCCTGGAAGACCAGTGGCTGCTGGAGGCCGAGGGCCAAAGTGTGCTGATCGAGCATGAAATCGTCCTGCCTGACGGCAGCATCACGGTTGGACAGCCGGTCACTGTGAAGGTCGCCAGTCGACTGGCATTCGGCAAGATGACAATCGACGGACTGGAAGAGGGAAGCCTGCTCGATCCTGCCGATTACCCTGATGGCATTCGCGTGCATTACCAACCGATCGACAATATCCGCGAATACCACAATGTGTCCTTTACCTGGAATGCCATTGGGGTCCTCGGAAATGCTCACGGATTGATCTCGACCACCCATTTCTCGTCACCCGGCAACCCGGGTGAGGACTATCAATTCCTGGTTCCGCCGGAGTGCTACACCGGCCTGGAAGATCCGCGTTACCAACTGATCTACTTCCAGGCGATTGCCGACGTGAAGCTGGTTCCGGCGCCGATCCCGCAGTTCTATTACGGTTACGGTGGAATAACCTTCGACTTGCTGCAAAACACCTAGGTCCGCGTCTGTCCGGGGACACCACGTCCCCGGACACCTCACCCCGCAATCAACCCATCCGCCTTGAGCAACGTCTCCAGGCAATGCTCCGACACCCCGTAGAACGCCTTCAACTCGGCGATCTTCTCCAGCAGCGCCGTCGGATCCCCGGCGTCCTTGCGCTTGGTGGCGAGGATCATCTTGTTCTTGTTGGTGTGCTCCAGCGAGATGAACTCGAACACCTTGGTGTCGTAGCCGCAGGCTTCCAGGTACAGGGCACGCAGGCTGTCGGTGAGCATTTCGGCCTGCTGGCCGAGGTGCAGGCCGTATTGCAGCATCGGCTTGAGCAGGCCCGGGCTGTGCAGTTGCGGGCGGATCTGCTTGTGGCAGCACGGCGAGCACATGATGATTGCCGCGCCGCAACGGATGCCGGTGTGGATGGCGTAGTCGGTGGCGATGTCGCAGGCGTGCAGGGCGATCATCACGTCGATCTGCGCTGGCACCACGCTGCGCACGTCGCCCTGTTCGAACACCAGGCCCGGATGCTCCAGGTGGCTGGCGGCCTTGTTGCACAGCTCGACCATGTCGGCGCGCAGTTCGACCCCGGTGACCTCGGCGGGACGCTGCAAGGTGTTGCTCAGGTAGTCATGGATGGCGAAGGTCAGGTAGCCCTTGCCCGAGCCGAAGTCCGCCACCCGCACCGGCTGCTGCGCGGGCAGCGCGACGCTGGTGAAGGCGTGGGAGAACACCTCGATGAACTTGTTGATCTGCTTCCACTTGCGCGACATGGCCGGGATCAGCGCCTGCTGCTTGTCGGTCACGCCGAGGTCATGCAGGAACGGCCGGCTCAGTTCCAGGTAGCGCTTCTTCTCGCGGTCATGCTCGCCCGCCGCGACCTGGCGCACCTGCTGCGCGGCATTGCGGTGGAGCATCGGCTTGCCCTTCTTGCTGAACTCCAGCTGCACTTCGTCGGCCAGGCTGAGCAGGTGGGCATTGCGGAAAGCGCCCGGCAGCCATTCGCCGATCTGCGCCAGGGCCTCGTCCAGCGCCAGGTTGCGGGTGATGTCGCGGGTCTTGTAGCGGTAGACGAACTGCAGGCTCGGCGTGCCCTTGACGGTCAGCGGCTTGGCCGTGATGCGCTGCAGGTCGGCTTCGGCACCGACGTGGCGGGCCAGCACCAGCTTGACCAGGGATTGCTGTTGCAGGCTCTCGGCCAGCAGGGCGAGAAACTGCGCACGCGCGTCCGAAGCGGACGGGGCGGTGGAGGTAGCGGACATGGAAATGGGGTGCCTCGGGGTTGCGGGGGCGCCAGCCGGCGCGCAATGCCGGGCATTTTACGTGGATGCCCGGCCAGCGCACAGGTTTTGTCGAGCCGTGTGTCAGTCGAGGATCACCAGGCGGTTGGGCAGCTCGTTGCGCTGGCTGGTGGCCGGGACGTGGACCTTGAGCAGTTCGCCACAGGCGGCGATGCAGGTGAGGAAGCCTTCCAGCACCTGCCCGGCGCGGACCTGGGCGGTGAAGCCGGCGACCAGGGCGTCCCATACCTGGTCGTCGAGCCGCGCGGCGATGCCGTCGTCCACCAGGATCTCCACGTAGCGCTCCGCCTCGCAGACGAAGATCAGCACCCCGGTGCGCCCGGCGGTGTGGTGCAGGTTCTGTTCGAGAAACTGTCGCCGAGCGAGGTTGGACGCCCGCCAGTGGCGGACCCGGCGCGGCACCAGGCGGCTGGTGAACAGCGGCAGGCGCAGGACCAGGACCAGCACGATGAAGGTCAGCCACTGGGTGAGCAGCAGGCCATGGGCGCTGAACCAGCCGGTGAGGTAATACAGCAGGCCCGGCACCAGCAGCGCCAGCAGGCTGGCCCAGACCAGCGGCACATAGGCGTAATCGTCGGCGCTGCGGGCCAGCACGGTGACCAGCTCGGCGTCGGTATGGCGCTCGGCCGCGGCGATGGCCTCGGCGACCTGGCGTTGCTGGAATTCGTTGAGTAGTGCCATGGATTTCCCTTGTGTCTTGTATTGCTGCTGATGGCCCCATCGCTGGCAATGCCAGCTCCCACAGGTACTGTGAACACCGCTAACTCTGTGGGAGCCGGCGTTGCCGGCGATGAGGCCGGCAGGAGCAACAACTCACCAACTGCCGGACGAACCTCCGCCCCCGAAGCTGCCGCCACCGCCCCCGAAACCACCCCCGCCACGACCGCCACCACCCAGCCCGCCGAAGCCACCACCGAACCCACCACCGGGCCCACCGTGCCGGCCACCACCACCGAGGCCCTGAAGATAAAGCACAACCACCACCAGCAGGATGAACAAACCAATCGCCCACAACGACGGCGGCTCGCCCTCCCCCTCGGCCGAACTGGCCCGCGACGGCTGGGCCAGCGGATTGCCGCCAAGCACCTGAAGGATCGCCGCGCTGCCCTGGACGATGCCCTGGCTCATTTCGCCGCGCTTGAACGCCGGCAGGATGATGCGATTGATGATCACCGAGCTCTGCGCATCGGTCAGCACGCCCTCCAGGCCATACCCCACCTCGATACGCACCTTGCGCTGCTGCGGCGCGACGATCAGCAACGCGCCATTGTCCTTGCCCTTCTGGCCGATGCCCCAGAAGCGCCCGAGCTGATAGCCGTACTCCTCGATGGGCAGTCCTTGCAGATCGGGCAGGGTGACCACTACCACCTGCTCGCCAGTGCTCTGCTCATGGGCTTCGAGCATCTGCCCGAGCTGGGCGCGGGTGTGGGCGTCGAGCAGGTTGGCGTTATCGACTACCCGCCCGCTCAGCGGCGGGAATGCCACCTCGGCACGCAGCGCCAGCGCCACCAGCAGCAGCACCAGCACCACCAGCGCCTTGGCCGGGCGCATCAGAATTTCACTTCAGGGGCTTTGTCGGCGTTGGCGCTGGTGGCCTCGAAGCTCTCGCGCAGCGGCAGGTCGCTGTACATCACCGTGTGCCAGATGCGTCCGGGGAAAGTGCGGATCTCGGTGTTGTACTTCTGCACGGCGGCGATGAAGTCCTTGCGCGCCACGGCGATGCGGTTTTCCGTGCCTTCGAGCTGGGATTGCAGGGCGAGGAAATTCTGGTCGGCCTTGAGGTTGGGGTATTGCTCGGCCACCACCATCAGCCGGCTCAGGGCGCCGGTCAGTTGGGTCTGGGCAGCCTGGAACTGCTTGAGCTTTTCCGGATCGTCGAGGGTTTTCGCATCGACCTGGATCGAGGTCGCCTTGGCCCGCGCCTCGATCACTGCGGTGAGGGTGTCCTGTTCGTGCTTCGCGTAGCCCTTGACCGTTTCCACCAGGTTGGGGATGAGGTCGGCACGCCGCTGGTACTGGTTCTGCACCTGGCCCCAGGCAGCCTTGACCTGCTCGTCGTAGCTGGGAATGTTGTTGATGCCGCAGCCGGACAGCAGGCTGGCGAGCAGGATCAGGGCCCAGGTGTTGATGCGGGTGAGTGCAACCATCGTGCGAAGCTCCTTGATTATCCGTTTGGCCATGGACTTGAGGCATAATCCGTGACCGCCGCTGGCGAGTGCAGGTTCGATCGACTACAAAACTGCCCCAGCAACCTACAACAATAGCCGCTCCCCCACTTTCGGCTGGCCGGTGTCGCCCGTGAACGCCGGTGTGAGCCACGAGAACAGAATTCATGAAGAAACTGTGTTTGCTGGGTCTGCTCGTCAGCCTGGCCAGTCAGACGGCCCTGGCCGACACCTCCGCCGCCGCCGCGCAGCTGCAGGAAAAGAAAGCCTTCGTCGACAAGCTGCTGGGCCAGATGACCCAGGACGAGAAGATCGGCCAGTTGCGCCTGATCTCCATCGGCCCGGAAATGCCACGGGAGAAGATCCGCGAGGAAATCGCCGCCGGCCGCATCGGCGGGACCTTCAACTCGCGCACCGCGCCGGAGAACCGGCCGATGCAGGACGCGGCCATGCGCAGCCGCCTGAAGATCCCGATGTTCTTCGCCTACGACACCATTCACGGCAACCGCACCATCTTCCCGATCGGCCTGGGCATGGCCTCGTCCTGGGACATGCAGGCGATCGCCAAGGTCGGCCGCACCTCGGCCATCGAGGCCGCCGCCGACTCCCTCGACATGACCTTCGCACCGATGGTCGACATCGCCCGTGATCCGCGCTGGGGCCGCACCAGCGAAGGCTTCGGCGAAGACACCTACCTGACCTCGAAGATCGGCAAGGTGATGGTCGAGTCGTTCCAGGGCAAGAGCCCGCAGAACCCCGACAGCATCCTCGCCATCGTCAAGCACTTCGCCCTGTACGGCGCGGTTGAAGGCGGGCGCGACTACAACACGGTCGATATGAGCCTGCCGAAGATGTACAACGACTACCTGCCGCCCTACCGCGCGGCCATCGACGCCGGTGCCGGCGGGGTGATGGTAGCGCTGAACTCGATCAACGGCGTGCCGGCCACCTCCAATACCTGGCTGATGAACGACCTGCTGCGCAAGGAGTGGGGCTTCAACGGCGTGACCATCAGCGACCACGGCGCCATCCAGGAACTGATCCGCCATGGCGTGGCCCGCGACGGCCGCGAGGCGGCCAAGCTGGCGATCAAGGCCGGCATCGACATGAGCATGAACGACACCCTGTACGGCGAGGAACTGCCGGGCCTGCTCAAGTCCGGCGAAGTCAGCCAGGCCGAGCTGGACCAGGCGGTGCGCGAGGTACTCGGCGCCAAGTACGACATGGGCCTGTTCAAGGACCCGTACGTGCGCATCGGCAAGGCCGAGAACGACGTGCCGGACTACTACGCCGACGCCCGCCTGCACCGCGACGCCGCCCGCGACGTGGCGCGCCGTGGCCTGGTACTGCTGGAAAACCGCGGGCAGACCCTGCCGCTGAAGAAGAGCGGCACCATCGCCCTGGTCGGCCCGCTGGCCGATGCGCCGATCGACATGATGGGCAGTTGGGCAGCCGACGGTAAGCCGGTGCACTCGGTGACCGTCCGCGAAGGCCTGCGCCGCGCCGTCGGCGACAAGGCGCAACTGGTCTATGCCAAGGGCTCGAACATCACCGGCGACAAGGCGATGTTCGACTACCTGAACTTCCTCAACTTCGACGCCCCGGAAATCGTCAACGACCCGCGCCCGGCTGCCGTGCTGATCGACGAAGCGGTCAAGGCGGCCAAAGGCGCCGACGTGGTGGTCGCAGTGGTCGGCGAATCCCGTGGCATGTCCCACGAGTCGTCCAGCCGCACCACCCTGGAAATCCCGGCAGTGCAGCGCGACCTGATCAAGGCCCTGAAGGCCACGGGCAAGCCGTTGGTGCTGGTGCTGATGAACGGCCGTCCGCTGTCGATCGGCTGGGAGCGCGAGCAGGCCGACGCCATCCTCGAAACCTGGTTCTCCGGCACCGAAGGCGGCAACGCCATCGCCGACGTGCTGTTCGGCGACTACAACCCGTCCGGCAAGCTGCCGATCACCTTCCCGCGCTCGGTCGGGCAGATCCCGATGTACTACAACCACATGCGCATCGGTCGGCCGTTCACCCCGGGCAAGCCGGGCAACTACACCTCGCAGTACTTCGAGGAACCGAACGGCCCGCTGTATCCGTTCGGCTATGGCCTGAGCTACACCGAGTTCTCCGTATCGCCGCTGACCCTGTCGAGCAAGACCCTGAAGAAAGGCGACAGCCTGCAGGCCAGCGTCAAGGTGAAGAACACCGGCAAGCGTGACGGCGAGACCGTGGTGCAGCTGTACGTGGCGGATGTGGCCGCGTCGATGAGCCGGCCGGTCAAGGAACTGAAGAACTTCCAGAAGATCCTGCTCAAGGCGGGCGAAGAACGCACGGTGACCTTCCGCATCAGCGAGGACGACCTGAAGTTCTACAACAGCCAGTTGAAGTACGCCGCCGAAGCGGGCGAGTTCAACGTGCAGGTCGGCCTGGATTCCGAGTCGGTGCAACAGCAGAGCTTCGAACTGCTGTAAGCGCCGCACGCCCAAGGGGGAAGCGCCATGCGGCCTTCCCCGCTGCCCGGATGGCTCCTCATGTCGCTTTCCTTTCGCACCTTGCGCCTGGGGCTGATGGTCCTGGCGATCAGCACCGGTACCCTGCTCGCCGCCACCTGGGCCCGGCAACATGCCGAGCACCAGGCCATGGTCGAGGACGCCGCGCGGGCCAGCCAGCAACTGGGCCTGTACGCCAACTCGCTGCACACCCTGATCGAACGCTACCGCGCCCTGCCGGCGGTGCTGGCCCTTGATCCGGAACTGATCACCGCACTGCGCGGCACGGTCAGCCCGGAAACCCAGGACCAGCTCAACCGCAAGCTGGAGCGCATCAACGGCGCGGCCAATTCCTCGACCCTGGAACTGCTCGACCGCACCGGCCTTGCCGTGGCGGCCAGCAACTGGCGCCTGCCCAGTACCTATGTCGGCCACAACTACGGCTTTCGCCCCTACTTCAAGCAGACCCGCAGCCAGGGCACCGGACGCTTCTACGCCATCGGCGTGACCAGCGGGATTCCCGGCTACTTCCTGTCCAGCGCGGTCAGCGACGAGCAGCAGGGCTTCCTCGGCGCCATGGTGGTCAAGCTGGAGTTTCCCGAGCTGGAGCGCGAATGGCGCCAGGGCAACGACGTGGTGCTGGTCAGCGATGCCCGCGGCATCATCTTCATCGCCAACCAGGACGGCTGGCGCTATCGCAAGCTCAATGCCCTGTCCGCCCACGATTTCAACGAACTGGAGCAGACCCGCCAGTACGACAAGCAGGCCCTGGTGCCCTTGCAGCGCCAGGTGCTCGACACCTTCGATGACAACAGCAACCTGGTCCGTGTGCAGGGCCCGCAGGGCAGCGTCGACTACCTGTGGGAGAGCCTGCCGCTGGCCAGCGAAGGCTGGACCCTGCACCTGCTGCGCCAGCCGCAGACCGGCAACGACGGACGCAACGCCGCCCTGGCCGCTGCTGCGGTATGGCTGAGCCTGGTGTTCGCCGCGCTGTTCGTCAGCCAGCGCCTGCGCCTGGCCCGCCTGCGTCAGCGCAGCCGCGAAGAGCTCAAACGCCTGGTGGAGGAACGCACCCGCGAGCTGCACACCGCCCAGGAAGGCCTGGTGCAATCGACCAAGCTGGCGGCGCTGGGGCAGATGTCCGCCGCCCTCGCCCACGAACTGAACCAGCCGCTGACCGCCCAGCGCATGCAACTGGCGACCCTGCGCCTGCTGCTGGACAACGATCGCATCGATGACGCGCGCCAGGCCCTGTTGCCGCTGGAGCAGATGCTGACGCGCATGGCCTCGCTCACCGGCCACCTGAAGACCTTCGCCCGCAACAGCCCCAGCGGCCTGCGCGAGCGCCTCGACCTGGCCACGGTGGTGGATCACGCCCTGCAACTGCTGGATGCGCGGATTCGTGCCGAGAACGTCAGCACCGCCCTGTACCTGGCGCGACCGGCCTGGGTCCGCGGTGATGCGATCCGCCTCGAACAGGTGCTGATCAACCTGCTGCACAACGCCCTCGACGCCATGCTCGACAAGGGCTTCCGCCGCCTGGAAATCCGCATCGACAGCGAGGCCGACGGCTGGCGCCTGAGCGTGCAGGACAGCGGCGGCGGCATCGCCGAGGAGCACCTGGGCAATGTCTTCGATCCGTTCTTCACCACCAAGCCGGTGGGTGAAGGCCTCGGCCTGGGCCTGGCGATTTCCTATGGCATCATCCACGAGGCCGGCAGCCGCCTGCTGGTGGACAACCAGCCCGGCGGCGCCCGTTTCAGCTTCACCCTTCCCCGCGATCCGGAGAACGCATGTTGAATTCGGTGATTGTCGTCGACGACGAAGCCAGTATCCGCACGGCGGTCGAGCAGTGGCTGGGCCTGTCGGGCTTCGAGGTGCGGTTGCACAGCCGCGCCGAGGAATGCCTGGCCGCCCTGCCGGCGCATTTTCCCGGGGTGATCCTCAGCGATGTGCGCATGCCCGGCATGGACGGCCTGCAACTGCTGGCGCAACTGCAGGCGCGCGATGCCGACCTGCCGGTGATCCTGCTCACCGGCCACGGCGATGTGCCGATGGCGGTGGAGGCCATGCGCAACGGCGCCTACGACTTCCTGGAAAAGCCCTTCAGCCCGGAAAACCTCCTGGACAGCCTGCGTCGGGCCCTGGAGAAACGCCGGCTGGTCCTGGAAAACCGCCGCCTGCATGAACAGGCCGACCTCAAGAGCCGCCTGGAAACCACCCTGCTCGGCATGAGCCAGGGCATGCAGCAGTTGCGCCGCCAGGTGCTGGAGCTGGCGGGGTTGCCGGTGAATGTGCTGATCCGTGGCGAAACCGGCAGTGGCAAGGAGCGGGTCGCCCGTTGCCTGCATGACTTCGGGCCTCGTGCGGACAAGCCGTTCGTCGCCCTCAACTGCGCGGCGATTCCCGAGCATCTGTTCGAGGCCGAGCTGTTCGGTCACGAGAGCGGCGCCTTTACCGGCGCCCAGGGCAAACGCATCGGCAAGCTGGAATATGCCGATGGCGGCACGGTGTTTCTTGACGAGATCGAAAGCCTGCCGCTAGCCCAGCAAGCCAAACTGCTGCGGGTGATCCAGGAGCGCAAGCTGGAACGGCTGGGGGCCAACCAGAGCATCGCGGTGGACCTGCGGATCATCGCCGCGACCAAGCCGGACCTGCTGGAAGAGGCCCGCGCCGGGCGGTTCCGCGAGGACCTGGTGTATCGGTTGAATATCGCCGAGCTGCGCCTGGCACCGCTGCGCGAGCGGCGCGAGGACATTCCGCTGCTGTTCGAGTCGTTCGCCCGGCATGCCGCCGAACAGGTCGGCCGGGTGGCGCCGTCGGTGAGCGTCGCGCAACTGGGTCACCTGCTCGGGCATGACTGGCCGGGCAATGTGCGCGAACTGGCCAATGCCGCCGAGCGCCATGCCATGGGCCTGAGCGATCCGGCAGCACCGCAGGTGGCGAGCGATTCGTCGCTGGCGGCGCAGAGCGAGGCGTTCGAGGCCAATTGCCTGCGCACCTCGCTGCGCCGGCACAAGGGCGAGATCAAGGCGGTGATGGAAGAGCTGCAACTACCGCGGCGGACCCTGAACGAGAAAATGCAGCGCCATGGGCTGGTGCGCGAGGACTTTCTCGAACGGCCTTGAGCGTGAGCGGGAATCCGCTTAGCGGCCGTAAAAGATAGGCGGAAATCCGCTTATTCACCCCTTCTTCGTTGTTGTCCGGGGTGGCCTCATCGCTGGCAAGCCAGCTCCCACAGGTCCCGTGCAAGGCCCGTAGTCCGCGGCTTGCAGCGAACTTGTGGGAGCTGGCTTGCCAGCGATGGGGCCTGTTGTATTTCCCTGGCACACCTCCTGCTATAGCCCCCGCAGGCTGCGTTCCGACGCGCTCCCACAAAAACAACATGAAGGTTCCGCCCCATGGATAACGCTTCTACCCTGCCTGGCGGGGCAGCCGCTGCCTCGGCTGCACCCAAGACCACCACCAGCCGCCTCAAGTCGATCTTCAGCGGATCGGTCGGCAACATGGTCGAGTGGTATGACTGGTACGTCTACGCCGCATTCTCCCTGTACTTCGCCAAAGCCTTCTTCCCGGCCGGCGACACCACCGCACAACTGCTCAACACCGCTGCGATCTTCGCCGTGGGCTTCCTGATGCGCCCGATCGGCGGCTGGCTGATGGGCCTGTACGCCGACCGCAAGGGCCGCAAGGCAGCGCTGATGGCCTCGGTGTTGCTGATGTGCTTCGGCTCGCTGGTCATCGCCCTGACCCCAGGCTACGAGACCATCGGCGTCGCCGCACCGGTCCTGCTGGTCATCGCCCGCCTGATGCAAGGCCTGTCGGTGGGTGGCGAATACGGCACCTCGGCCACCTACCTCAGCGAGATGGCGACCAAGGAACGTCGCGGCTTCTTCTCCAGCTTCCAGTACGTGACCCTGATCTCCGGCCAGCTCATTGCCCTCGCCGTATTGATCATCCTGCAACAGACCCTGACCACCGAGCAGCTCTATTCCTGGGGCTGGCGCGTACCCTTCGTGATCGGTGCGCTGTGTGCGGTGGTTGCCCTGTACCTGCGTCGTGGCATGGAAGAGACCGAGTCCTTCACCAAGAAGGAAAAGCCCAAGGCCAAGGAAAGCCTGATGCGCACCCTGCTGCGCCATCCGAAGGAACTCGCCACCGTGGTCGGCCTGACCATGGGCGGCACCCTGGCCTTCTACACCTACACCACCTACATGCAGAAGTACCTGGTCAACACGGTGGGCATGAGCATCACCGACTCGACCATGATCTCGGCAGCCACGCTGTTCCTGTTCATGTGCCTGCAGCCGGTGATCGGCGCGCTCTCCGACAAGATCGGCCGGCGCCCGATCCTGATCGCCTTCGGCGTCCTCGGCACGATCTTCACCGTGCCGATCCTCTCCACCCTGCACACCGTGCAGAGCTGGTGGGGTGCGTTCTTCCTGATCATGGCCGCGCTGATCATCGTCAGCGGCTACACCTCGATCAACGCCGTGGTCAAGGCCGAGCTGTTCCCCACCGAGATCCGCGCCCTGGGCGTGGGCCTGCCGTACGCGCTGACCGTGTCGATCTTCGGCGGCACCGCTGAATACGTCGCCCTGTGGTTCAAGAGCGCGGGCATGGAGACCGGCTACTACTGGTACGTCACCGCCTGCATCGCCTGCTCGCTGCTGGTGTATGTGTTCATGAAGGACACCCAGAAGCATTCGCGGATTGTCACCGACTGATGGATTAAGTCAGTGACCTGCTGAAAGACGAAGCCCCCGGCCGCGAGGTCGGGGGCTTTGTCTTTCAGACATGCAGCCAAAAACCGATGTCACACCATGGACGCCAATGACCATGCATGCCCCAGCGTACTTCGAAACCCCACTCACACTCGCCGTGATCCGCCTGTTCGATCGTGTTCTACCGCTACTGGACGGGCAACCTGCTGGCGTATTCAAGGCCTACGTTTTTGGCGGTTGCGCCTTGCATATGCTGACCAACGCTCGCGGCAGTGCGGATGTAGACGCGGAGCTGGCAATCGCGGCTGGAGTCGACCGCAGTGAGGTCATTGCTTTGCTCGATGGCATTCCGGAAGACTACGAGCTAGACGGTCGAGATATGCAGGTTCAGTACGACACGCGTTTCAATACCTCGCTCTGTCCGATTCATGAGGACTTTGAAGATCGGGCCATCCCGCTGACGCCAGGACAGGAAACGGCTCGACTGCAAGTGTTCGTCGCCGCGCCCATCGATCTCATCATCACCAAGCTTGGGCGTTTCACCGATCGAGATCACCAAGACATCCGCACGCTTATCCGGGCAAGGAACGTCAATTTGAAAAGTCTTGATATGCTTGCCAGACAAGCTATCGACTATTGCCCTTGCGACAGGTCGACAACCCTGAGCTATCTGAGACTGGTACTGGATGAGTTTGGCTACCAACCCTAAAACCTCGGCCCGGGAACGCGATGTTCTCGATCAGCTCGTGGTGAAAGTCAGCAAGGTGCCTCTGCACAGAGTGGACGAGGTGGCCTTCGCCTGCTTTGCCAAATCCGTCTGGTTCGATAGCGAACACCTCAAGCAAAAGGCCGATCTGCGTTTGAAGGATCCAGGCATCCCGTTGCTGCGCAAACGGCGATTGCTCTATCTGCTGGATCGATTACGCCGTTATCCATGCCTGGACGACCACGATGCCTGGCTGCTCAAGCAGTTCGTGCAGGCTTGGGAAAAAGAGCTCAGCAGGATCGGCTCATGGCGTCAGACCGCCGCCCATACCAAGGACAAGCTAGCCCAGGCCTGGGGGGTGGATGAAGATGCCAGTCGCCTGTTCTCCTCGGTACTGGACTTCCAGACCCGACACTATGTGGACGAGCACAAGTTGAAGTCGGGCTATTCCCTACTCTGAAAACGCCCCCGTGAGGGGCCACATGCCGCACACAGGGGATAAACATCAGGATGCCAGTTCAGCTTGCTGGCTTCGGCGAGTGTTGACCCAGTACGCCATCCCCACCATCAGCACCAGCACCCCACCCAACACCGCCGACGAGCCCACCGTGCCGAAGTCCAGCCCGCCTTTCTCGTACGGCTTGGTCAGGAAGTCCCCCAGGGTCGCGCCGAACGGCCGGGTCAGGACAAAGGCGATCCAGAACAGCGCCACCGGGGAAATCTTCGTGACATAGCGGGCGATCACCACCAGGCAGATGGCCGAGCCGATCAGCAGTGCGCCACCGGCGAAGCCCAGTCCCGAATCGTCCGCCAGGTAGTCGCCCAGCGCCGTACCCAGGGTGTTGGAGAACAGGATCGCCACCCAGTAGAAAATCTCGCCGCGCCGGCTGCTGATGTGGTTGACGTTGAGGGTGTTGCCGCTCATCCGCCACAGGGCGAAGGTCAGGGCGAGGATGCCGATGAGGATCGCCGAGCCGGTGGCGTAGCCCAGGCCCAGGGTGCGGTCCATGAAATCGGACATGGTGGTGCCGGCGGTACTGGTGGAGAGGATCACCAGCCAGTACAGCGCCGGATGGTATTTGCGCGAGAACAACTGGGCCAGCAGCGTGGCGAGGAACAGGCTGATGAGGATGACCGAGCTCAGCGCGTAGCCGACATTCAGGGTCATCGATAGCAGGTCGCCGGCGGTTTCGCCGAGGGTGGTGGCGCAGATCTTCATGATCCAGAACGCCAGGGTGATGTGCGGGAGTTTATTCATTGTGCGTGTCGCTCTTCGGGGGCAGATGCCGCGAAGACTGCTGATGGGCCAATGAAAAATGGGTCAGTGACAAATGAAAAAAACGTGGGTGAAAAATCTTTCATTTTCCGATGGCGTGACGCCGCACCCTGTGGGAGCTGGCTTGCCAGCGATGAGGCCAGACCAGAAACCATCTTTGCCAAGACGGGCCCTATCGCTGGCAAGCCAGCTCCCACAGTGTTCAGTGTCGGCAAATTGATCGATTTATATGATTTTTATGGCCGATTTTTTGCGCTTTTTAATCAAATTAATCGGCGTAGCATCAAACCCATAGAAACAAGCAACCCAACTCACTACCCCGGAGCAACCACCATGAAAAGCAAACTGATCCTGACCCTGGCCTTCTCTGTTCTGACCGCCAACGCCTTCGCCGCCGACGGCTTCGACCGCACCGGCAGCCATAACTTCAGCCATTCGCCAGCCCATGCTGCCGCTGTCGCCGAAGATGGCTACGACCGGACCGGCGCTGCCAAATTCGCTGAAGACGGCTTCGATCGCACCCACGGCGCCAAATTCGCCGAAGACGGCTTCGATCGCACCAACGGCGCCAAATTCGCCGAAGACGGCTTCGATCGCACCAACGGTGCCAAATTCGCCGAAGACGGCTTCGATCGCACCCACGGCGCCAAATTCGCCGAAGACGGTTTCGATCGCACCAACGGCGCCAAATTCGCCGCCGACGGTTTCGACCGCACCCAGGCCCATCGCTTCAGCTAAGATCTGAAGCTTCACCTTCCACAGCCCGGCTTCGGCCGGGCTTAATCGTTTTCAGGGCCCGGCACTCTTGGCACACTAGGCGCTCCTTCCCGTGTTCCAGCCCACAAGGCCCGCTCGATGTACTACTACGAACCCGCAAAAGGCCACGGCCTGCCCCACGATCCGTTCAATGCCATCGTCGGTCCGCGCCCGATCGGCTGGATTTCCTCCCAGGACGCCGAAGGCCGCCTGAATCTGGCGCCCTACAGCTTCTTCAACGCTTTCAACTACATTCCGCCGATCGTCGGTTTCTGCAGCGTCGGGCGCAAAGACAGCCTGAACAATATCGAGCAGACCGGCGAGTTCGCCTGGAACCTGGCCACCCGCCCGCTGGCCGAGGCGATGAACCAGAGCTGCGCGGCAGTGCCGCCGGAAGTGGATGAGTTCGCCCTGAGCCAATTGACCCCGGCGGCCTCGCGGGTGATCGCGGTGCCGCGGGTGCAGGAAAGCCCGGTGTCGTTCGAGTGCAAGGTGAGCCAGATCATCCAGCTCAAGCGCGCCGACCAGGAACTGGTGCCGAGCTGGCTGATCCTCGGCGAGGTAGTGGCGGTGCATATCGCCGAGCATCTGCTCAAGGACGGGATCTACGATACCGCTGCCGCCGAGCCGATCCTGCGTGGTGGTGGCCCGGCGGATTATTTCGAGCTGGGCAACCTGTTCAAGATGCGTCGCCCGCAGCCCTGAAGCCTGCTTACCAGACCAGCTCGCCGTCGGCAGTAACGCCCTGCAGACGCGCCAGTTCCGTGTTGGCCGCCTCATCGGCGGCCATGGCGGTCTGGAACGTCTGCTCATCGAGAACCTTGTGGAAAGTCGGCGCGCCTGTGGCGCCCAGGCCCTTCACCGCAATCGCGGCGTAGTAGCGGCCTTCGCTCGGGACCACCGCCGACACTGCTTCAAAACCCACGAACACTCTGCGCGTCATTGTCGTTACATCCGGATGCTTGCGAAAAAGGCCGCCATTCTAGCTGAAGGTGTGCAGGTCGAGGCTGTCCAGCACCCGCGCCTGGACCAGTTCACTAAACAGTTGCAGGCTCGGCGAATTGAAGTAGTCGTTCATCGCCGATTGGTCCTGCCATTGGCTGCTGAGCAACCAGAGATGGCTGTCGGAGGTCGAGCGTTGCAGGCTGAAGCCGAGGCAACCGGGGGTCGTGCGGGCAGGTTCGCGCAGTTGTTGCAGACGTTCGCCCAGTTCTGCGGAACGCCCCGCGCTGGCGCGCACGAAGGAAAGATGGCTGACCGGTCGAGATGTCGTCATGTTCGGTGCTCCTTAAAGCGGCCAGGGGAAACTTGCCAGGCTGCCAAGATTAGCCATCCCGCCGCCATCGCCGTTAGGCAGATGCTGTCGGCAAATTGCCTGATCCTGCACAACACCTCCCCCCCCCGGACATCTCCCTGAAACACCGCAGGAGCCGCGACTTCCACTTCGGGCAAGCGCAATCGCTTCACTTTGGTGACAAGCCGCACCGTTCGGCAGGATCGTGCAAGAACCCGACAGCTTTCGGCTAGCGCCGGTACTTGCACAAACCTATGCTGAGAAAATCCGCCGAGGAACGCTCTCCATGTCAGTCGTCGAACCGCTCGATCCCGCTCTCGAATCCCTGCGCGAAACCCTCGCCGACCTGGTCCGCCGCCACGCCGCGCCGGTGGCCAACGATCCTTCGGCGATCAGGGACCTGTTCCTGGTCCGCCATGAAGAAAACATCCGCTCGATGCCGACCCTGGCCCACCCCGCCCTGTGCATCCTGGCCCAGGGCAGCAAGGCCGTGCACCTGGGGGACGAGCGCTATGTCTACGACCCGCTGCATTACATGGTGGTGTCGGTATCCATGCCGATCAGCGGTGTCTACCTCGACGCCAGCCCGGAGAACCCGAGCCTGGGCATTCGCCTGGATATCGATCCGGCAGAGATCAACAACCTGATTGCCGACGCCGGGCCCATGGGTGTACCGACGGCCTCGGGGCGCGGATTGTTCGTCGAGCGCCTCGACACGCAGTTGCTGGATGCACTGATCCGTCTGATCCGCCTGCTGGATACGCCCAAGGACATCCCGGTGCTGGCACCGCTGATCCGCCGGGAAATCCTCTATCGCCTGCTGCGTGGGAAACAGGGTCATCGCCTGTATGAAATCGCCATGGCCAACAGCCAGACCCATCGGGTCTGCCAGGCCATCCAGTGGCTCAACGATCACTACGACAAGCCGTTGCGCATCGAGGACCTCGCCAGGGAAGTGAACCTCAGCGTCTCGGCCCTGCATCACCGTTTCAAGTCGGTGACCTCGATGAGCCCGCTGCAATACCAGAAGCAGCTACGCCTCCAGGAAGCCCGCCGGCTGATGCTCAACGACGGGCTGGAAGCGGCGGTGGCCGGTTATCGGGTTGGCTATGAAAGCCCGTCGCAGTTCAGCCGCGAGTACAGCCGGCTGTACGGCGCGCCCCCGTTGCGGGATATGGCGCGCCTGCGCAACGCGATTTAAGCGAGGACCGTCTCGGTCCAGCGGCGCTGGTCGATCTCGATCAGCGTCGGCCCCTGGCGACCGGCCGCCATGGTCAGCGCCGCTTTCAGGGCTTGCACGTCGTTGACCGCTTCCGCCACGCAGCCAAAGCCCCTGGCAATGGTGACGAAGTCCGGCGTGTGGATATCCACGCCCACCGGCTCGATCGCGCGGTTGACCATGTAGCGCTTGATCTCTTCATAACCCTGGTTGTTCCACAGCAGGACGATCAGCGGCACCTGCGCTTCTACCGCACTGGCCAGCTCCGGCAAGGTGAACTGGATACCGCCATCACCGATCAGGCATACCGCCGGCAGGCGCTGCGCAGGATCCTCGGCGCTGCCCAGCCAGGCGCCCATGGCCGCAGGAAGTGCGTAACCGAGGGTGCCGTAACCGGTCGAGGCATTGAACCAGCGGCGCGGGTGATCGAGGTCCAGGGTCAGGTTGCCGGTGTAGACCGGCTGGGTCGAATCGCCAACCAGTACCGCGTCGGGCAGGGCCTGGAGAACGGTGTTGAGGAACAGGGTCTGGGCGGTGGCGGCATCGTCCCACTGCGCCGCCAGGGTTTCGCGCAGACGGGCGGCACGGGCCGTCCCCCATTCGCCGGCGCGCACCGGCGACGGCTGGTCGGCCAGGGCGTGCAACAGAGCGTCGCAGGCATGGCCGGCATCGGCGACCAGGGCCAGCTTCGGCGGGTAGTTGCGCACGGTCTGGTCGGGATCGATATCGATGCGCAGCAGGGTGCCGGGGATTTCGAAGCCGCCCTTGAAGGTGACGTCGTAGTCGGTCTCGGCCAGCTCGGTGCCGATGGCCAGGATCACATCGGCCTCGCGCACCAGTTCGCGGGTGGCGACCAGCGACTGGGTCGAGCCGATCAGCAGCGGGTGACGGGACGGCAGCATGCCCTTGGCATTGATGGTCAGGGCGGTGGGGGCCTGCAGGTATTCGGCCAGGCGGGTCAGCGACGTGCTGGCATCGATAGCACCACCACCGGCCAGGATCAGCGGACGCCGGGCAGTTGCCAGCAAGGCGGCCATCTTCGCTACCGTCGCCGGAGCGGCGGCGGCACGATCGACCCGCACCGGCTCGCTGGCCAGCAGGTGGTCGGCTTCTTCGACGATCACGTCCAGGGGGATTTCGATATGCACCGGGCGTGGGCGGGCGCCATCGAACACGGCAAAGGCCCGGGCCAGTACTTCCGGCAGGTCGTCGGCGCTCATCAGGGTGTGGGAGAACGCGGCGACGCCAGACACCAATTGGCTCTGGTTCGGCAGTTCATGCAGCTTGCCGCGCCCGCCGCCCAGGGCATTGCGCGACTGCACGCTGGAGATCACCAGCATCGGGATCGAGTCGGCGTAGGCCTGGCCCATGGCGGTGGTGATATTGGTCATGCCCGGGCCAGTGATGATGAAGCACACGCCCGGCTTGCCACGGGTACGCGCGTAGCCGTCAGCCATGAAGCCGGCGCCTTGCTCGTGGCGCGGGGTGACATGGCGGATGCTCGATGCCGCCAGGCCACGGTAAAGCTCCACGGTGTGCACGCCGGGGATGCCGAAAACATGATCGACACCGTAGTTTTCGAGGAGTTTTACCAGTACTTCGCCGCAAGTCGCCATGTTCGTTCGCCTGTTGTGTGTATTCGGAACAAGGGCTTCATTGGACCGCCGAGGCGCTATCGGCACAAACCAAAGTTGCTCATACTAGCCATGCATCCAGATCATGGCTCCTCACTATGAAACGACTCCCGCCCCTGCCCGCCCTGCATACCTTCCTGATTACAGCCCAGTGCTGCAATTTCACCCGTGCCGCCCAGCAACTGCACCTGACCCAGGGTGCGGTCAGCCGGCAGATCGCCGGGCTCGAAGAGCATCTGGGCTACCCCCTGTTCATTCGCCAGGCCCGCGGCCTGAGCCTGACCCGCGAAGGCCAGGAATGGCTGCCGCGGGTGCAGCAGGTATTCGGCCTGATCGCCGAAGGTGTGCAGCAGATCGGTGCACCGCGCGGCACCTTGCAGTTGAAGGCACCGACCTGCGTGATGCGCTGGCTGCTGCCGCGGTTGATGGAATGGCAGGCGCTGCGCCCGGATGTGCCGGTGGAACTGACCACCACCATCCAGCATGGCGTGGATTTTCGCCGCGAGGGCTTCGATGCGGCGGTGGTCTATGGTGCCGAGCCGGAGGGTGAGGCGTTGCGGCTGTTCGACGAGCAATTGACGCCGGTGTGCTCGCCGCAGCTTTCGGGGGGCGTGCATGAGGTGGCGGACCTGCGCCGGCAGATGCTGCTGCACCCATCGCGGGACGAACGGGATTGGCAGACCTGGCTGGAAGCTGCGGGGGCGGACCTGGCGATCCAGGACAAGCGCCAGCACTTCGAGACGCTGGACATGGCGATGGCCATGGCCTCGCAAGGGACCGGGGTGGCGATCGGCGACTGGGCGCTGATCGGGGATGATCTGGCCAGTGGACGGCTGGTGATGCCGTTCGGCTTGAAGGTGGCTACCGGCAAGGCTTATTACCTGGCCAGGCCGGGGAAGGCGGCGGCGCCGGGGTTGCTGGAGCTGCTGGAATGGTTGGGGGAGCAGGCCGGGAGGCGGTGAGCTTGAGGGCCCTATCGCCGGCAATGCCGGCTCCCACAGGTTGGAGTACACCACCGAAATCTGTGGGAGCTGGCATTGCCAGCGATGAGGCCCTGAAGGTCGATCAATAACCGACGGTAAACCGCTGCCGCGAATGCTTCGGCTGCTCCACTTCATCCAGCAAGGCGATGGCATAGTCGGCAAAGGTGATCCAGCTCTTGCCGTCGGCACCGATCAGCAGGTGATCCTTGCCCAGCTTGTACGAGCCTGTCCGAGGCCCTTCGACGAACTCGGCGGAAGGCGAGAGGAAGGTCCAGTCCAGGTCCTTTTCCTGCTTCAGGGTATCGAGGTAGACCGCGCCGGCACTGGCTTCGGCCTTGTACGCCTCAGGGAAGTCGGGGCTGTCGATCACCCGCGAGTCATCCGGCAGCAGCAGGCTGCCCGCCCCGCCCACCACCAGCACGCGCTTGACCCCGGCCTTTTTCGCCGGCTCCAGCAGCGTGGCGGCAGGAATACCGTCGAAGCGTGCGGCACTCAGGACCACATCATTGCCGGCCAGGGCCTTGGCCAGTGCTGCCGCATCCTTGATATCCAGCGCGACCGGGGTCACCCCGGCACGGCCCTGCAATTTCGCCGGATCACGGGCGATGGCGGTGACGCTGTGCCCGCGGCGCAGGGCTTCTTCCAGCAACTGGCTGCCGGCACGGCCGGTGGCACCGATGATTGCAATCTTGCTCATGACAAACCTCCATTGAGAATTGAACGACTCACCATTTCATTTCGCCCTTGTCGACCTTGGCGCCCAGTTCCAGGGAGCTTTCTTCGGCCAGGTTCGGGTAACGCTTTTTCATCGCTGCGATCAGTTGCGCCGAGTCGGCGGCACGGGCGCTTTCCTGATCGAAGGCGCGGATGTAGTCAGCAGTAAAGCGCACCGCCGCCAGCGAACCGCTCGCCTTGCCGAGGGTATGACCCGGAATCACGGTTTGCGGCTTGAGGTCTTCGATACGCTGCAAGCCTGTCAGCCAGTCGGCATGGGATTGAGCGCCCTGGGTGTCGGCCATCCACACGTGCAGGTTTTCCGAGACCAGGATCCCGCCCACCACCGCCTTGATCGAAGGGATCCAGACGAAAGTGCGATCCGGTTGCGGGCCGTCGAGGCCGACCACTTGCAGGTCCTGGCCTTCAAGCTGCAGGCGGTCGCCTTTCAGGACCTGCGGCAGCACCAGACGCTGCGGCTTGTCGGCGCCCATCTGCGGGCCCCAGTAGGCCAGCTTGGCGTCCATGGTCTTCTGGATATGGGCGACAGTCGGTGCCGTGGCGACCACCTGCACATCGGGGAAGGCGCGCAACAGGGTGTCGAGGCCGAAGTAGTAATCCGGGTCGCCGTGGCTGATATAGATAGTGGTCAGGCGCTTGCCACTGGTCCGCAGTTTGTCCACCACCTGCTCGGCCTGGGCCTTGCCGAACTGGGCGTCGACCAGGATGGCGTCATGCTGGCCACTGACGATCACCGAGCTGACCGGAAACAACGCGTCGCTGCCGGGGTTGTAGACGGTCAGTTGCAGCGGTGTGTCGACGGCGATGGCCCGGCCGAACCAGACCAGGGCAACGACGGCCAGCAGCAGGCGACGGGGAGAAAGAAGACGAAGCATTGGCAGAGTCCTGTGGAAAACGAATGCTCCACAGCTTAGTTGCGCGATCCAACACAAAAAATGCGATTCTTGGCCATAGTTTGTTTCTGAAACCGGACAAATCCATGGACCGTCTTACCGCAATGCGGGTCTTCGTCACCGTGGTCGATCTTGGCAGCCAGTCGGCCGCCGCCGATCACCTCGATCTGTCACGCCCAGTGATTTCCCGCTACCTGGCCGACCTGGAGAACTGGGTCGGCGCGCGCCTGATGCAGCGCACCACGCGCAAGCTGAGCCTGACCGCCGCCGGCAAGGAAACCCTGCCGCGCTGCCGGCAGATGCTGGAACTGGCCGGCGACCTGCAAGCGGCGGTCAGTACTCCCGACCAGGCGCCACGGGGCGAGTTGCGCATCAGCGTCAGCACCTCGTTCGGCCAGGCGCAGTTGCTCGACGCGATCACCGAGTACGTGCGCCGCTACCCGCAGGTAAAGATCGACCTGCAGATGCTCGACCGTACCGTCAATCTGGTGGACGAGCGCATCGACCTGGCGATCCGCACCAGCAACGATATCGATCCCAACCTGATCGCCCGGCGCCTGAGCGTCTGCCATTCGGTGATCTGTGCCTCGCCTGCCTACCTGCGCGAACACCCGACGCCGCAGGTGGTGCAGGACCTCAGCCAGCACAACTGCCTGACCCATTCCTACTTCGGCCACAGCCTCTGGCATTTCGAGGTAGAGGGCGAAAGCGTCGCGGTGCCGATCAGCGGCAATATCAGCGCCAATGAAGCACTGACCTTGCAACAGGCGACCCTCGCGGGCGCCGGCATCGCCATGCTGCCGACCTACCTGGCCTATCGGCCACTGCGTAGCGGCGAATTGATCCGCCTGTTGCCACAGGCCAGACCCAAGACCCTCAACCTCAATGCGGTCTATACCTCGCGCAAGCACATGCCGGCGACCTTGCGCAGCATGCTGGACTTCCTCGCCGAACGCTTCACCGACCAACCAGAGTGGGACCGCGACCTGCCCTGAGCAGATTGGCGAGTGCTGGACTATCCTTGTAACAGCATGTCTGTAACGACATGCGTCGATGCAGGAGGTCCGCATCATGGGCGTCAGAACAAGAAAATGCGCCGTCGTCTTCACCATTCTCGCCGTGGCCGGGCTCTATGCCACTGCTGCCTGGCGAGTGGAACAGACCCGCAACCAGCCGTGGTCGGCGGCCAGTTGTTCGCTGGCGCACTGCGTGCCGCATACGGCGACCTTGAGTGCCTTGAGATAGGGTCAGCCCGATCCTGGCAAAAGCTTCATTTTCCACGCACAGACGCTTAGCAAGCTATCGGTTAGACTGGCCCGAAAAATACAATGCCGAGCCTGCCGTGACCCTACCCCACTCTCCCACCCAACCCGCCATCCGCACCGTACTCGTCGCGTTGATGCTGGCGATCTTCCTCGGTGCCCTCGACCAGACCATCATCGCCGTGTCGATGCCGGCGATTTCCGCACAGTTCAACGATGTCGGCCTGTTGGCCTGGGTGATTTCCGGTTACATGGTGGCGATGACCGTGGCCACGCCGATCTACGGCAAGCTTGGCGACCTGTACGGCCGGCGGCGGATGATCCTCAGCGGCACGGCGATCTTCACCCTGGCCTCAGTGTTCTGTGCCCTGGCGCAGAACATGGAGCAACTGGTGCTGGCCCGGGTGATCCAGGGCATCGGCGCTGGCGGCATGGTGTCGGTGAGCCAGGCGATCCTCGGCGACCTGGTGCCGCCCCGGGAACGCGGTCGCTACCAGGGCTATTTCAGCAGCATGTATGCCGCCGCCAGCGTCGCCGGGCCAGTGCTGGGTGGCTTGCTGACCGAGTACCTGTCATGGCGCTGGGTGTTCTGGCTCAATCTGCCGCTGGGGCTGACCGCCTGGTGGGTGACGCGCAACAGCCTGCGCGGCCTGGCGACCCCGCAGCGAGCGGCGAAGGTGGACTATCCGGGGGCGCTGCTGCTGATCCTCGGCCTGACCGCCCTGCTCCTGGCCATCACCCTGATAGGCCAGGGCCACGCCTGGCATGGCCAAGCCGTGCTGGCGCTGCTGGCCACCGCGCTGTTCGGCCTGACCCTGTTCGTGCTCTACGAACGCCGCGCCCCCGAGCCGCTGTTGCCGCTGAAGCTGTTTCGCATCCGGGTCGCGGTGCTGTGCTGGTGCACCATCTTCTTCACCAGCTTCCAGGCCATCTCCCTGAGCATGCTGGTGCCCCTGCGCTACCAGAGCATCACTGGCTCCGGCGCCGACAGCGCGGCCTTGCACCTGCTGCCACTGGCCATGGGCCTGCCGATCGGCGCCTACTGCGCCGGCCGGCTGACCAATCTGACCGGACGCTTCAAGCCGCAGATCCTGTTCGGCAGCCTGCTGATGCCGCTGGCGATCGTCGGCATGGCCCTTACGCCCCCTACCTCGACGCTGCTCAGCGGTCTGTTCATGCTGCTCACCGGCATTGCCGGCGGTGCCCAGTTTCCGACCTCGCTGGTGGCGACCCAGAGCGCGGTGCAACCACAGGACATCGGCGTCGCCACCAGCACCACCAATCTGTTCCGCTCGCTCGGCGGGGCAATGGGTGTGGCGCTGATGTCGGCGCTGTTGCTGGCGATGCTGCAGGACGGCGGCTATGCCCTGGCCGGCGAGGCGCTGCTGGGCAGCCTGCGCACGGGCGAGGCCAGCCTGGCGGTGCAGGCGGAACTGTCGGTGACCTTCCGCAACCTGCTACTGGCCAGTGCCTCGATTTCGTTGCTGGGCCTGGCCGCTGCGCTGGCCCTGCCCAACCGCGAACTGCGCGGGCACTGATCAGCGTCGACGCTGCACCCAGGCCACGGCCAGGCCGCTGAGGCAGATGATGGAAATGCCGACTACGCCGTAGACGTCCGGGCTGTGGTCGAAGACCAGGTAGCCGAACATCCCGGCGAAGAGGATCTGGCCATAACTGAACGGCGCCAGCAGGGCCGGCGCCGCGTGTTTGAAGGCCGAGGTCAGGAGCATATGACCGAGCATGCCGCAGGTGCCCAGGCCGATCATGAACAGGCCGTGGGTGAAGCTCGGCAGGGTCCAGAAGAACGGCACCAGGGCGGTCATGATCAGGCTGTTGAAAATGCCGGTGAGGAAGTTGCTGGTAGTCGGGCTGTCGGTCGCGGCGAGCTTGCGGGTCAGCAACTGATAGCAGCCAAAACAGAAGGCCGAGCCCAGGGGCAGCAGGATCGCCGGGGTGAACAGCGCGCCGCCGGGGCGAATCACGATCAGCACACCGATGAAGCCCGCCGACACGGCGATCCATTGTCCACGGGTGACCCGCTCGCCCAGTAGCGGCACCGACAACGCGGTGACCATCAGGGGCGCGAGGAAGTTGACCGCCGTGGCCTCGGCCAGGGGGATATAGCGCAGGCCGGTGGTAAACAGCAGGCTGGTGCCGATCAGGCAGAGCGCCCGCGCCAGTTGCAACAGCGGCCGCCGGGTACGCACCACCGCCGACAACCCGGTGCGCGGCACGAACACCACCAGCATCAGCAGGGTGTGCACCACATAGCGCGCCCAGACCACCATGACGATGGCATAGAACCCCGACAGGTACTTGGACAGGGCGTCATGGCTGGCGAACAGCAGCACCGCCAGACAGATCAGGGCGATCCCCCGCAGCGGTTGATCGGCGCCTTTCATTGTCGGGGTCTGCGCGGTCATGTCCGGACTCGATGAAGAAAATTTAATTAGCCAGCTAAGTATCCAGAAGGAACCGAGCCTACATAATGATGACGCCGGACAGGGTGTGATCTGTCCGGCGTCCTACACTACCAACGGAATCTGGAAATACAAAGATTCACAAATGCTCACAAAACCTCAATTGCGCAGGGAGGGGCTCAAGCGCAGCATGTCCAGCCCGGCATCCGCCCAGCGCTCGGCATCGCTGAACAGGTCGAAGCTCTCCGGCAACAGCAGCCAGCGCCGGATCAGGCCATCGATATAGGCGAACAAGGCAACCGCCGCATGATCCGGGTCGAGGTCGGCCGGCAGTTGTTCACGGCGGATGGCGTTGCCCAACGAACGGGTGATGCGCTCATGACAATCGATGACCGCGCTCTGCCGCTGCACACGGATCTCGCACATCTCATCGGTGAATTCGCATTTGTGATGAAGAATTTCATTGATACGCCGCGTCTTGGGATCGCTCGCCATCTGGTGCATCAGTTGCACCAGCAACTTGCGCATGCAACCCAGCGGATCGAGTTCGTCCTCGCTCTCGCTGGCTTGCGACAAGGCGTCCAGCGGCTCTTGCAGGCTGTCGAGCAGGGCCTGGACCAACTCGGCCTTGTTATCGAAATGCCAGTAGATGGCGCCGCGGGTCACACCCGCCAGTTCGGCGATGTCCGCCAGCGTGGTGCGGGCTATCCCTCGTTTATAGAAGGCCTTTTCCGCAGCTTCGAGAATCTGGTTACGGGTTTCCTGAGCTTCCTCTTTGGTTCGACGGACCATGGCAGTACAACCTCATCAAGGGACCGGGCGCCTGCGTCCAGCGGCCGGTTTCTTAGCCGGTGCGGCCTCTGTATGGCCGCTTCCCGGACGTTCTGGTTTCGCGCCTTGCAGCATCCTGTGGCCAAGGTAGCGGGTGTTTACAAACAAGCATGAATGTAAGTATATTCCTTAGCATGCTACTTATCCAGCTGTAAGATTTTTTACCGATTTCCGATTTCAATTACTCTTGAGCGTCTTCAGCTCTTCTGACCCGAGGATCTTCATGCAATTCAAGCCAGCTGTTACCGCTCTGGTTTCCGCCGTCGCCCTGGCAACACTGCTCAGCGGCTGTAAAAAGGAAGAAGCGGCGCCCGTGGCGCAAGCTCCTCAGGTCGGCGTCGTAACCCTCCAGGCCCAACCCTATACCCTCGTCTCCGACCTGCCAGGCCGCACCACCGCGTACCGCGTCGCGGAAGTGCGTCCGCAGGTCAACGGCATCATTCTCAAGCGCCTGTTCAAGGAAGGCAGCGATGTGAAGGAAGGCCAGCAGCTGTACCAGATCGACCCGTCGGTGTACGAGGCGACCCTGGCCAGCGCCAAGGCCAACCTGCAATCGACCCGCTCGCTGTCCGACCGCTACAAGCAACTGGTCAGCGAACAGGCTGTCAGCCGCCAGGAATACGACGATGCCCAGGCCAAACGTTTGCAGGCTGAGGCCACGCTGAAGAGCGCCGAGATCGACCTGCGCTACACCAAGGTCCTCGCCCCTATCAGCGGCCGTATCGGTCGCTCCGCGGTCACCGAAGGCGCCCTGGTCAGCAACGGCCAGGCCACCGCCATGGCCACCATCCAGCAGCTCGACCCGATCTACGTCGACGTCACCCAGTCCTCCGCCGAACTGCTCAAGCTGCGTCGCGAGCTGGAAAGCGGCGCGCTGAAGAAGGTCGGTGACAACGCCGCCGAAGTCAGCCTGAAGCTGGAAGACGGCAGCGCCTACGCACAGAAAGGTCGCCTGGAGTTCTCCGAAGTCTCGGTCGACGAAACCACCGGTTCCGTGACCCTGCGCGCCGTGTTCCCCAACCCTGAGCACAACCTGCTGCCTGGCATGTTCGTCCATGCCCGCCTGAACAACGGCGTCAACGAGACCGCGATCCTCGCCCCGCAACAAGGCGTGACCCGCGACCTCAAGGGCCAGGCCACCGCCCTGGTGGTCAACAAGGACAACAAGGTCGAACTGCGTCAGCTGAAAGCCAGCCGTACCGTTGGCAACGACTGGCTGATCGAGGAAGGCCTGAATGCCGGTGACCGTCTGATCACCGAAGGCCTGCAATACGTCAAGCCAGGCGTCGAGGTGAAGGTCAGCGAAGCGACCAACGTCAAGCCTGCCCAGCCAACCCAGGCCAGTGCCGCGAGTGCAGGGGCCAAAGGGGAGTAAACCATGTCGAGATTCTTTATCGATCGCCCGATCTTCGCCTGGGTGATCGCCCTGGTGATCATGCTGGTCGGCGCGCTGTCGATCCTCAAGTTGCCGATCAACCAATACCCGAGCATCGCCCCGCCGGCGATCGCCATCGCCGTGACCTACCCGGGCGCCTCGGCGCAGACCGTGCAGGACACAGTGGTCCAGGTGATCGAGCAGCAGCTCAACGGTATCGACAACCTGCGCTATGTGTCGTCGGAAAGTAACTCCGACGGCAGCATGACCATTACCGCCACCTTCGAGCAGGGCACCAACCCCGACACCGCCCAGGTCCAGGTGCAGAACAAGCTGAACCTGGCCACCCCGCTGCTGCCGCAAGAAGTGCAGCAGCAGGGTATCCGCGTGACCAAGGCAGTGAAGAACTTCCTGTTGGTGATCGGTCTGGTGTCGGAAGACGGCAGCATGACCAAGGACGACCTGGCCAACTACATCGTCTCCAACATGCAGGACCCGATTTCGCGGACCGCCGGTGTCGGTGACTTCCAGGTCTTCGGTGCCCAGTACGCGATGCGCATCTGGCTCGACCCGGCCAAGCTGAACAAGTACCAGCTGACCCCGGTCGACGTTAAGACTGCCGTCGCCGCACAGAACGTCCAGGTGTCCTCCGGCCAGCTCGGCGGCCTGCCTGCCCTGCCCGGCACCCAGCTCAACGCCACCATCATCGGCAAGACCCGTCTGCAGACCGCCGAGCAGTTCGAGAAGATCCTGCTCAAGGTCAACCGCGACGGTTCGCAGGTGCGCCTGGGCGATGTCGCCAAGGTCGGCCTGGGCGGTGAAAACTACGCGGTCAGCGCCCAGTTCAACGGCAAGCCGGCTTCCGGCCTGGCGGTGAAACTGGCCACCGGTGCCAACGCCCTGGATACCGCCAAGGCGCTGCGCAAGACCATCTCCGACCTGGAACCCTTCTTCCCGCCAGGCATGAAGGCGGTCTTCCCCTACGACACCACTCCGGTCGTGACCGAGTCCATCAGCGGCGTGATCCACACCCTGATCGAAGCGATCGTCCTGGTGTTCCTGGTGATGTACCTGTTCCTGCAGAACTTCCGCGCCACGGTGATCACCACCATGACGGTGCCGGTGGTGTTGCTGGGTACCTTCGGCATCCTTGCCGCAGCCGGTTTCAGCATCAACACCCTGACCATGTTCGGCATGGTGCTGGCCATCGGTCTATTGGTGGACGACGCCATCGTCGTGGTGGAGAACGTCGAGCGGGTGATGTCCGAGGAAGGGCTGTCACCGAAGGAAGCGACCAAGAAATCCATGGGCCAGATCCAGGGCGCCCTGGTCGGTATCGCCCTGGTGCTCTCGGCGGTACTGTTGCCGATGGCGTTCTTCGGCGGCTCCACCGGGGTGATCTACAAGCAGTTCTCCATCACCATCGTCTCGGCCATGGCCCTGTCGGTACTGGTGGCACTGATCTTCACCCCGGCGCTCTGCGCGACCATGCTCAAGCCGCTGAAACAGGGCGAGCACCACACCGCCAAGCGCGGCTTCTTCGGCTGGTTCAACCGCAACTTCGACCGCAGCGTGCGCAGCTACGAGCGTGGCGTCGGCAACATGCTGCGGCACAAGGCACCGTACCTGCTGGCCTACCTGCTGATCGTGGTCGGCATGGTCTGGCTGTTCACCCGCATCCCTACCGCGTTCCTTCCGGAAGAAGACCAGGGCGTACTGTTCGCCCAGGTACAGACCCCGGCCGGCTCCAGTGCCGAGCGCACCCAGGTGGTGGTCGACCAGATGCGCGAGTACCTGCTGGACAAGGAAGCCGACACCGTCGCTTCGGTGTTCACCGTGACCGGCTTCAACTTCGCCGGCCGTGGCCAGAGCTCGGGCATGGCCTTCATCATGCTCAAGCCGTGGGGCGAGCGTTCCGCCGAGAACAGCGTGTTCAACCTGGCGGCCCGTGCCCAGCAGCACTTCTTCAGCTTCCGCGACGCCATGGTGTTCGCCTTCGCTCCGCCTGCGGTACTGGAGCTGGGTAACGCCACCGGTTTCGACGTGTTCCTGCAGGACCGTGCCGGTGTCGGCCACGCCAAGCTGATGGAAGCGCGCAACCAGTTCCTCGGCATGGCCGCGCAGAGCAAGATCCTCTCGGCAGTACGTCCGAACGGCCTGAACGACGAGCCGCAGTACCAGTTGACCGTCGACGACGAGCGCGCCAGTGCCCTGGGCGTAACCATCGCCGATATCAACAACACCCTGTCGATCGCCCTCGGCGCCAGCTACGTCAACGACTTCATCGACCGCGGTCGGGTCAAGAAGGTCTACATCCAGGGCGAAGCCTCGTCGCGGATGAGTCCGGAAGACCTGCAGAAGTGGTTCGTGCGCAACGCCGCCGGCGAGATGGTGCCGTTCTCGGCCTTCGCCCATGGCGAGTGGAGCTACGGTTCGCCGAAGCTGTCGCGCTACAACGGCGTCGAGGCGGTGGAAATCCTCGGTGCGCCAGCCCCTGGCTACAGTACCGGTGAAGCCATGGCCGAAGTCGAGCGCATCGCCGCGCAACTGCCGGCGGGTATCGGCTACTCCTGGACCGGCCTGTCCTACGAGGAGCGCCTGTCGGGCTCCCAGGCACCGGCGCTGTACGCCCTGTCGCTGCTGATGGTGTTCCTCTGCCTGGCGGCGCTGTACGAAAGCTGGTCGATCCCGATCGCGGTGATGCTCGTGGTACCACTGGGGATCATCGGTGCGCTGCTGGCCACCAGCCTGCGCGGGCTGTCCAACGACGTGTACTTCCAGGTGGGCCTGTTGACCACCATCGGCCTGGCGGCGAAGAACGCCATCCTGATCGTCGAGTTCGCCAAGGAACTGCACGAGCAGGGTCGTAGCCTGATCGACGCGGCGATCGAGGCGTGCCGCATGCGTCTGCGTCCGATCATCATGACCTCGCTGGCCTTCATCCTCGGCGTAGTACCCTTGGCTATCGCCTCCGGCGCCGGCTCGGGCAGCCAGCACGCCATTGGTACTGGTGTGATCGGCGGCATGCTGACCGCCACCATCCTGGCGATCTTCTGGGTACCGCTATTCTTCGTGAGCGTGTCGTCGTGGTTCGGCAGCAAGAAGCCGGAAGAAGACGCCACTCCTGCAACCCAACAACCTGAGGCTGGGCAATGACCAAGTCCCTGTTATCCCTGGCGGTCACCGCGTTCATCCTCGGTGGATGCTCGCTGATCCCCGACTACAAGACCCCTGAGTCGCCGGTGGCGGCCCAGTGGCCGGCCGGTCCGGCGTACTCGCCGACCGAGTCGGCCCAGGTCGCGGCGGCCGAGCAAGGCTGGCGCCAGTTCTTCCATGACCCGGCGCTGCAGCAACTGATCCAGAGCTCGCTGGAAAACAACCGCGACCTGCGTGTCGCGGCGCTGAACATCGACGCCTACCGCGCGCAGTACCGCATCCAGCGCGCCGACCTGTTCCCGGCGGTCTCGGCAACGGCCAGCGGCACACGCCAACGTACCCCGGCAGACATGTCGACCACCGGCGAGTCCAGCATCAGCAGCCAGTACTCGGCCACCGTCGGCGTCAGCGCCTACGAGCTGGACCTGTTCGGCCGCGTGCGCAGCCTCAGCGAGCAGGCCCTGGAAACCTACCTGTCCAGCGAACAGGCGCGCCGTTCGACGCAGATCGCCCTGGTGGCCAGCGTCGCCAACGCCTATTACACCTGGCAGGCCGACCAGGCCCTGCTCAAGCTGACCGGCGAGACCCTCAAGACCTACGAGGAAAGCTTCAAGCTGACCCAGCGCAGCGCCGATGTCGGCGTGTCCTCCGCCCTCGACCTGAGCCAGTCACGCACCGCCGTCGAAGGCGCGCGGGTCAAGCTGGCGCAGTACCAGCGCCTGGTCGCCCAGGACCTCAACAGCCTGACCCTGCTGGTCGGCGCCGGCCTGCCGGGCAACCTGCCGGCGGCCATGCCGCTGGATGGCGACGTGCTGGCAGAGATGCCGGCCGGCCTGCCGTCGGACCTGCTGACCCGGCGTCCGGACATCATCGAAGCCGAGCACCTGCTGAAAGCGGCCAACGCCAATATCGGCGCAGCCCGTGCGGCGTTCTTCCCGCGCATCAGCCTGACCGCCAACGCCGGGACCCTGAGCCCGGACATGGACGGCCTGTTCAAGGGTGGCTCGGGCACCTGGCTGTTCCAGCCGTCGATCAGCCTGCCGATCTTCAATGCCGGCGCGCTCAAGGCCAGCCTGGATTACTCGAAGATCCAGAAGGACATCAACGTCGCCAAGTACGAAAAGACCATCCAGACCGCCTTCCAGGAAGTCTCCGATGGCCTCGCCGCGCGTCAGACCTACAGCCAGCAGCTGCAGGCCCAGCGCGACCTGGTCGCCGCCAACCAGGACTACTACCGCCTGGCCGAGCGTCGCTACCGCATCGGCGTCGACAGCAACCTGGTGTTCCTCGATGCCCAGCGCAACCTGTTCAGTGCCCAGCAATCGCTGATCACCGACCGGCTGTCGCAGTTGGTCAGTGAGGTGAACCTGTACAAGTCGCTGGGTGGCGGCTGGTATGAGAAGACCGGCGATGCCCAGGCTTCGCGTTGATGCAGTAAAGCTGTGAACAAGAGCCCACCTTCCCGGTGGGCTTTTTACTGGTGTTCACTTGAGGGCCTCATCGCCGGCAACGCCGGCTCCCACAATGTCCGCAGTGGAGCAGCAACCTGTGGGAGCCGGCGTTGCCGGCGATGAGGACCTAAAATCCAGTACGAAATAAAACTAACCATTCAGTTAGTGTTCGATTATCGCCCAATACCGCCTGTAACGAATTGATTCACCCCCTCCCCTCACAGCACCATCCTCCTGCCGCTTGTCCCCAAGCACACCCCAAAAGCACGCAACCCGGCCTGTGACCCTTTTCAGTCACAGCGGATGGTTTCGGCTTACATAAAAACAAGAGATACATCGATGAAGAACACTCCGCACAAAGCACGACACCTGCTTCCCGGCTTTATCGCACTGACCTGCGCTGTCCCCGCCATGGCCGCCGAAAGCGGTTTCCTGGAGGACGCCAAGGCCAACCTCAACCTGCGCAACTTCTACATCAACCGCAATTTCGTCGATCCGGCCAACGCCCAGGGCAAGGGCGAGGAATGGACCCAGAGCTTCATCCTCGACGCCAAGTCCGGCTTCACCCAGGGCACCGTCGGCTTCGGTGTCGATGTGCTCGGCCTTTACTCGGTCAAGCTCGATGGCGGCAAAGGCACCGCCGGCACCCACCTGCTGCCGGTGCATGACGACGGCCGCCCGGCCGATGATTTCGGTCGCCTCGGTGTGGCCCTGAAAGCCAAGGTCTCGAAGACCGAAGTGAAGGTCGGCGAGTGGATGCCGGTGCTGCCGATCCTGCGTTCCGACGACGGTCGCTCGCTGCCGCAGACCTTCCGCGGTGGCCAGGTGACGTCCAACGAAATCGACGGCCTGACCCTCTACGCCGGCCAGTTCCGTGCCAACAGCCCACGCAACGACGCGAGCATGGAAGACATGTTCATGAACGGCAAAGCGGCCTTCACCTCGGACCGCTTCAACTTTGCCGGCGGCGAATTCACCTTCAATGAAAAGCGCACCATGGTCGGCCTGTGGAACGCGCAACTGAAGGACATCTACCAACAGCAATACATCAACCTGACCCATAGCCAGCCCGTGGGCGACTGGACCCTGGGCGCCAACCTCGGCTACTTCCTCGGCAAGGAAGACGGCTCGGCCCGCGCCGGCGACCTCGACAACCGCACCGCCTCGGCCATGCTCTCGGCCAAGTACGGTGGCAACACCTTCTATGTCGGCCTGCAAAAGGTCAGCGGCGACGACCTGTGGTTCCGGGTCAACGGCACCAGCGGCGGCACCCTGGCCAACGACAGCTACAACTCCAGCTTCGACAACGCCAAGGAACGCTCCTGGCAGGTGCGTCACGACTACAACTTCGCCGCCCTCGGCGTGCCCGGCCTGACCCTGATGAACCGCTACATCAAGGGTGACAACGTGCACACCGCGACAGTCGACGACGGCAAGGAATGGGCACGGGAGTCGGAACTGGCCTACGTGGTCCAGTCCGGCACCTTCAAGAACCTGTCGATGAAATGGCGCAACTCCAACATGCGCCGCGATTTCAGCACCAACTCGTTCGACGAGAACCGTCTGATCATCAGCTATCCGTTCAGCCTTCTGTGATCCTTTGGGCGACGGCGGCCCTCTCTCGTCGTCGCCCGTTTTCTTATGCGATCCAGCGCTTACCCGACAAGAATTCATTCTTGGACGAAATAAGCGCTTACATTTACAACACCGGTTTTATGCACCACCGGTAACGTTCATGGATCTCCGCCAACTGCGCTATTTCATTGCGCTCAACGACCATCGCAGCTTCGTCCGCGCCGCCGAAGCCATGGGCATCACCCAACCCGCCTTCAGCCGCAGCATCCAGGGCCTGGAACAGGAATTCGGCTGCGTCCTGGTCGACCGCGGCAACAAGGACCTGCGCCCTACCCCCGAAGGTCAGATGGTCCTGCAACACGCCTTGCGCCTGGTCCAGGGCGCCAACCAGCTGAGCCACGACGTGCTGCGCATGACCAAGCTCGATGCCGGCGAACTGCATTTCGGCTCGGGCCCCGCTCCCGCCGTGGACCTGGTACCAAGGGCGCTGACCAGCTTCCTCAAGGCCCATCCCCGGGTGCAGACCCACCTTCGGGTGGACAACTGGGAAAACCTCAGCCGCGCACTGAGCCGCGAGGAAGTCGAGTTTTTCATCGCCGATATCCGTCATTTCGAAGCCGATCCCAACTTCCAGACCCAAGCACTGCGGCCCCGCCGCGGCCTGTTCTTCTGCCGCCCCGGACACCCGCTGCTGGCCAAGGACAGCCTGTCCACCAACGACCTGTTCGACTATCCGCTGGCCACCCCGCAGATCCTTCCCGGCGCACGCAAGCTGCTGGCCAACCTCAGCGGCAAGACCGACTTCTCGCCCCAGGTGCAGACCGAGCACCTGCCGACCTTGCTGAAAGTGGTGCTGGACAGCAATGCCATCGGCATCGGCCCGGAAGAAGCCTTCGCCAACGAAATCCGCAGCGGAGAGCTGGTGGAACTGCACTGGCGCAACCTGCCGGTCAACCCGGAAAGCCTGAATGCCCGCTGCGGCATCGTCAGCCGCAGCGGCTATCGGCTGTCGCCGGCGGCACGGGCAATGATCGACACGCTGGTCGCCCTGGATCGTCAGCCGCTGGAGCAAGCCGCAGCGGTCTAGCCCTGCGCCAGGCGCTCCAGGCGCGCGCTGTCGACGATCTCGATCTCGCCATAGCTCAGGCGCACCGCGCCCTCCTGCTCCAGGGCCTTGAGGATCTGGTTGGTGGTCTGCCGCGACAGCGACAGCATCAAGGCCAACTGCTCCTGGGACAGTTGCAGCACCCGCCGCGCGCCATCCACTTCGCCGTAGCCGGCAGCCATCTGCAACAGGCGGAACGCCACCCGCGGCGCTGCGCCCTTGAGGCTCTGCTGCTCCAGGGCGACGAACGCCAGGCGCAGCTTGTGGCTCATCAACAGGGCGAACTCGCGCCAGTAACCGGGCTGGCGTTCGAGCAGCGCCAGCAAGGTCGCCTGCGGCACCCGCAGCAGCCGGGTCAGGCCCTCGGCGAAGGCATCGTGGGTGCGCGGCTGGCCGTCGAACAGGCAGATCTCGCCGAACCAGTGCGGCGCCTCGATCAGGGTCAGCAGCGCCTCCTTGCCCTCGGCACTCACCGCACCGATGCGGATCGCCCCGGACAGCACCGCGTAGATCCCGCACGGCGCATCGCCGCGCTGGAACAGGCGCTCGCCGGCTGCCAGGCTGAGCGGGCGGGCGGCGGCCAGCAGATCGTCCTGCAAGGCGGGCGACAGTTGGCGGAACCAGTGACCGTGTTGCAAGTGTTCACGCCAGGCGTGGGCTTCGTTCATCCGTGGCCTCGAAAGCGACTCTGTCGGGTGGCCGACAGACTGGGTCAGGTCCGCGCGGCATGCTGGGGGCATCACGAACGGAGGAACAACAATGAAAAACCTCGTTGAACATTTGAGTCAATATGCCAGCTACCACCGTGACCCACGCAATATCGCCACCCACTTCGTCGGCATCCCGATGATCGTGGTGGCGGTCACCGTGCTGCTGTCGCGGCCGGGTATCGAGCTGGGCGGTTTGTGGGTGTCTCCGGCCTTGCTGGTGGCGTTGGCGTCGATGTGGTTCTACCTGAGGCTGAGCCTGAAGCTCGGGCTGCTGATGAGCGCCTTGCTGGCGCTATGCCTGTGGGCTGGCAAGGGCTTCGCCGTGCAAAGCACCGGGGTGTGGCTGGGGGCAGGACTGGGGTTGTTCCTGGTTGGCTGGGTGATCCAGTTCGTCGGGCACTACTACGAGGGGCGCAAGCCGGCGTTCGTCGACGATATCAGCGGGCTGATCGTCGGGCCGTTGTTCGTGGTGGCGGAGCTGGCGTTCATGCTCGGGCTGTTGCCGGAGTTGAAGGCGGCGGTGGAGCGGAATGCCGGGCCGGTAGTGTTGAGGGAGAAGAAAGCGGCGGCCTGATGCCGTTGTGTGTGATTTGAGGACCTCATCGCTGGCAATGCCAGCTCCCACAGGGTTCTGCGGTGCATGCAAAACCTGTGGGAGCCGGCGTTGCCGGCGATGAGGCCCTTAAGCTCAGCCCCGGGACTCGACCCCAAGCTCATCCCACACCGACTCCGCCAGGTGGAAGGTGGCATTGGCCGCCGGGATACCGCAGTAGATCGCGCTCTGCATCAGCACTTCCTTGATCTCGTCGCGGGTCACGCCGTTGTTGGCGGCGGCGCGCAGGTGCAGCTTCAACTCTTCGTTGCGGTTCATGCCGATCAGCATGGCGATGGTGATCAGGCTGCGGGTGTGCCGCGGCAGGCCCGGACGGGTCCAGATATCGCCCCAGGCATGACGGGTGATCATTTCCTGGAACTCGCTGTTGAACTCGGTCAGGTTGGTCAGGCTGCGGTCGACATGGGTATCGCCCAGCACCGCGCGACGCACCTGCATGCCAGCGTCGTAACGTTGTTTCTCATCCACGGAATACAGCTCCTCAACGGGCCAGCAGGAAATCGATGACGCGGCGGCTGAACGGCTCGCCCACTTCGACGTTGGACAGGTGCGCGGCCTGGAACTCGGCGTATTCGGCGCCGGCCACGTGCTCCTGGATGAACAGGCTGCCGGACGGCGGGGTCACCGCGTCGGCAGTACCGGCGATGACCAGCAGCGGCGCCTTGATCTCGCCCAACTGATCACGGAAGTCGGCATCACGCACCGCCGCGCAGTTGGCCGCATAGCCTTCCGGCGAGGTGGCGGCGAGCATATCGGTGATGCGCTTGGCCGACTCCGGATTGGCTTCGGAGTACGCCGGGGTGAACCAGCGGGCGATGGAGGCATCGCGCAGGCCGACCATGGCCGCCTCGCGGTCACGCAGCACGGTTTCGATACGCGGGTTCCACACTTCCGGCGAAGCGATCTTCGCTGCGGTGTTGCAGACGATCAGGCGATTCAGGCGCTCGGGGGCATTGATGCCCAGCCACTGGCCGATCAGGCCGCCCATGGACAGGCCGCAGAAATGCGCCTTGTCGATGTTCAGGGCGTCCAGCAGGGCGACGACATCGCGGCCCAGTTGCTCGATGCTGTACGGGCCCTCGGTGACCAGCGACTGGCCATGGCCACGGGTGTCGTAGCGCAGCACGCGGAAGTGCGCGGTGAAGGCCGGGATCTGGGTGTCCCACATGTGCAGGTTGGTGCCCAGCGAGTTGGACAGCACCAGTACCGGTGCGCCTTCAGGACCTTCGAGCTGGTAATTCAGTACGCCATCGGCGAGTTGTACGCTTCCCACAGCAGCCTCCTTCAGGCTTTGAATCGTTGATGTTCGGCCACTGCGCGCTCGACCCAGGCCTTGGCCTGGCCGAGATAGTTGGCCGGGTCGAGCAGGCGGTCGAGTTCGTCGGCGGAGAGTTCCGCAGTCACCTGGGCATCGTCGCCGAGCACGGCGCGCAGGTGACGTTGTTCGGCCACTGCACGCTTGCAGCAAGCTTCCAGCAGATGGTGCGCATGGTCGCGGCCGAGGCGCTGGGCGAGGACAATGCTCACCGCTTCGGCCAGCACCAGGCCCTGGGTCAGGTCGAGGTTGCGGCGCATGCGCTCGGCATCCACTTCCAGGCCCTCGGCGATGATCCGCGCCTGGCGCAATGCACCAGAGACCAGGCAGCAGATTTCCGGCAGGGTTTCCCATTCGGCGTGCCACAGGCCGAGGCTGCGCTCGTGCTCCTGGGGCATGGCCGAGTACAGCGTGGCGATCAGCCCGGGGACGCGGGTGGCGGCGCCGATCAGCACGGCGGCGCCCACCGGGTTGCGCTTGTGCGGCATGGTCGAGGAACCGCCCTTGCCCGGCGCCGAAGGTTCGAAGACTTCTCCGGCCTCGGTCTGCATCAGCAGGCTGATATCCCGGCCCATCTTGCCCAGGCTGCCGGCGACCAGGCCGAGCACCGAGGCGAACTCGACAAGGCGGTCGCGCTGGGTGTGCCAGGGTTGTTCCGGCAGGCTCAGCTTGAGTTGATCGGCCAGGGCCTCGGCGATCGGCAGGGCTTTGTCACCCAGCGCCGCGAGAGTGCCGGAGGCGCCGCCGAATTGCAGGGTCAGCAGGCGCGGCTTGAGCTCGTTCAGACGCTGGCGGCTGCGGTCGAGGGCGCCGAGCCAGCCGGCGATCTTCATGCCCAGGGTCACCGGCGTGGCATGCTGCAGCCAGGTGCGCCCGGCCAGCGGGGTGTCGGCATGGGCGGCCGCCTGCTGGGCCAGGGTGTCGGTCAGTTGCGCCAGTTCACCCTCGATCAGGCCCAGAGCGTCGCGTAGTTGCAGGACCAGCCCGGTGTCCATCGCGTCCTGGCTGGTGGCGCCCAGGTGCACATAACGCTCGGCCTCGGGCACGCCACTGGCGATCACCTTGCCCAGCGCCTTGACCAGCGGGATCGCCGAGTTGCCGGCAATGCCGATGGCCTCGGCGAGGGCGGCGAAGTCGTAGCGCTCGGCCTGGCAGGCCATCTCGATCGGCGCCACCACCACCGCCGGGATCACCCCGACGGCCGCTTCGGCACGGGCCAGTGCGGCTTCGAAATCGAGCATGCCCTGGACGCGGCCACGGTCGGAAAAGATCTCGCGCATGTCCGGCGCAGTGAAGTAGGCATCGAACAACTGGTTGCCCGGGCGTGGGGTCATGACAGGTCCTTGAAAAAGGCGCGCCCGTCGAGGGCGCGCCGGCAGGTCAATGATCGTGGTGCAGGTACGCCGCCTGCTTCGGCAGGCGCAGGCTGAACAGGAAGGCGATGGCCATCATCGCGGTAACGTACCAGTAAAACGCGTTTTCCATCTGGATCGACTTCAGGCTCAGGGCGACGAATTCCGCCGAGCCGCCGAACACCGCGTTGGCCACCGCATAGGCGAGTCCGACACCCAGTGCACGCACCTGCGGCGGGAACATCTCGGCTTTCACCAGGCCGCTGATCGAGGTGTAGAAACTGACGATGGCCAGGGCCAGGGTGATCAGCACGAAGGCCATGAACGGGCTGCTCACGGTTTTCAGCGCCATCAGGATCGGCACGGTGAACAGCGTGCCCAGGGCCCCGAACAGCAGCATCGAGTTGCGCCGACCGATGCGGTCGGAAAGCATGCCGAACAGCGGCTGCATGCACATGTACAGGAACAGCGCGCCGGTCATCACCAGGCTGGCGGTCTTGGCGCTCATCCCGGCGGTGTTCACCAGGTATTTCTGCATGTAGGTGGTGAAGGTGTAGAAGATCAGCGAACCGCCAGCGGTATAGCCGAGCACGGTGACAAAGGCGGCGGTGTGATGGCGGAACAGCCCGGCGATGCTGCCGGCTTCCTTGTCGTTACGGGTTTCGGCGCTGCTGGTTTCTTCCAGCGAGCGACGTAGCAACAGCGAGATCACCGCGGCAATGGCACCGATCACGAACGGAATCCGCCAGCCCCAGGCGCGCAGCTCCTCTTCGCTGAGCACCTGCTGCAGGATCACCACCACCAGTACCGCCAGCAACTGGCCGCCGATCAGCGTCACGTACTGGAACGAGGCGAAGAAACCACGCTGGCCACGCAGGGCCACTTCACTCATGTAGGTCGCGGTGGTGCCGTATTCGCCCCCCACCGACAGCCCCTGGAACAGCCGCGCCATCAGCAGCAGCGCCGGGGCCATCACGCCGATGCTGGCGTAGGTCGGCAAACAGGCGATCACCAGGGATCCGGCGCACATCATCAGCACCGAGATCATCATCGAATTCTTGCGGCCATGACGGTCGGCGATACGGCCGAACAGCCAGCCACCGATCGGGCGCATCAAAAAGCCCGCGGCGAACACACCGGCGGTATTGAGCAATTGCACCGTGGGATCGTCGGAGGGGAAAAACGCGGGGGCAAAGTAGATGGCACAGAAGGCATAGACGTAGAAGTCGAACCATTCGACCAGGTTGCCCGAGGAGGCACCGACGATGGCGAAGATGCGTTTGCTGCGTTCTTCGCCGGTGTAATAGCTTGAGGTCATGACTGCATACTCCTGGAGGGTCTAACTGAGTCTAGACACACTCAGTAACACTCTCGTTCCACACGACAATCACCCCGGACAGCCGGCCTTGCGTGGAGGCCGCCCATCCGGGGTCATTGGTTTTACACGCGCTCGATGGCCAGGGCGAGGCCTTGGCCGACGCCGACGCACATGGTCGCCAGACCTTTGCGGCCGCCGGATTTCTCCAGTTGATGCAGGGCGGTCAGGATCAACCGCGCGCCGCTCATGCCCAGCGGGTGGCCGAGGGCGATGGCGCCGCCGTTCGGGTTGACCTGGGGTGCATCATCGGCCAGGCCGAGACCGCGCAGCACGGCCAGACCCTGGCTGGCGAAGGCTTCATTGAGTTCGATCACATCGAAGTCGGACACTGCCAGGCCCAGCCGCTCGGTGAGTTTCAGCACCGCCGGCACCGGGCCGATGCCCATCACCCGTGGCGCCACACCGGCACTGGCCATGCCCAGCACGCGGGCGCGCGGGGTCAGGCCGTGTTTCTTCACCGCTTCGGCAGAAGCGAGGATCATCGCCGCCGCACCATCGTTGACGCCCGAGGCGTTGCCGGCGGTGACGGTCTTGTCCGGACCGTTGACCGGCTTCAGCTTGGTCAGGGCTTCGAGGGTGGTCTCGGCGCGCGGGTGCTCGTCCTGTTCGACGATGGTCTCGCCCTTCTTGTGGGCGATGCGTACCGGCACGATCTCTTCGGCGAAGAAGCCGGCGGCCTGGGCCGCGGCGGTACGCTGCTGGCTGCGCAGGGCGAAGGCGTCCTGGTCGGCGCGGGAGACGTTGTAGTCGTCCGCCACGTTGTCGGCGGTCTGCGGCATGGCATCGACGCCGTACTGGGCCTTCATCAGCGGGTTGATGAAACGCCAGCCGATGGTGGTGTCTTCCAGTTTCATGTTGCGCGAGTAGGCGGTGTCGGCCTTGCCCATGACGAACGGAGCACGGGACATCGACTCGACGCCGCCGGCGATCGCCAGCTCCATCTCGCCGCTGGCGATGGCACGGAAGGCGGTGCCCACCGCGTCCATGCCCGAGGCGCACAGGCGGTTGAGGGTCACGCCCGGCACGCTGTCCGGCAGGCCGGCCAGCAGCAGCGCCATGCGCGCCACGTTGCGGTTGTCTTCACCGGCCTGGTTGGCGCAGCCGAGGAACACTTCGTCGATCTGCTCCCACTGCACGGACGGGTTGCGCTCGATCAGCGCCTTCAGCGGCACCGCGGCGAGGTCGTCGGCGCGCACGCCGGCCAGGCCACCGCCGAAACGGCCGATAGGGGTGCGAATCGCGTCGCAGATGAATACGTCACGCATCATGCTTCTCCTGGTGCCTGGCCGAAGGCCTTGGCGGTAAGGGTTTCAAGGTCGCGCAGGGCGGCGTCGGCGAAACGGATCGCCCAGCCGGTGGCGGCGACGGTATGGGATGAGATTAAGGCGGGGATGGGGGCGGTTCAATCCGATAATCGGCATAGCGTTCGGTTATCGAACGGATTGTTAGACTGTTAATGGATAGGTTTTGCTGTGTTCTCTAGGCCCCATCGCTGGCAACGCCAGCTCCCACAAGGTTTTTCGGTCGGTCGCAAAATCCGCGCCCTACACAACACCTGTGGGAGCTGGCGTTGCCAGCGATGGGGCCATCAGCAGCGATGCAAGTCAGCGATCAGGTCGCATCAGCGTGGCTCACCATGCCCTTGACGATCACCGCCACGGTAGCCAGGCCTGCCGGAATCACCAGCGCCGTCAGCACCTGTTCGAAGTTCCAGCCCAGACCCAGCAGGGTCGCGCCCATCCAGGCGCCGAGAATCGCGCCGAAACGGCCGATCCCGAGCATCCACGAGACGCCGGTCGCACGGCCCTGGGTCGGGTAGAAACGCGCCGCCAGCGACGGCATCGCCGATTGCGCCCCGTTGACGCACATCCCGGCGATCAGCACCAGGGTCGCCAGCAGGGTGATGTTGCCCAGGCTCTGCCCTACCGCGTAGGCGAACACCCCGGCCAGCAGGTAGAAAGTGCCGATGACCTTGTGCGGATTGAAGCGGTCCATGGCCCAGCCCACTGCCACCGCGCTAAGCACGCCGCCGAACTGGAACAGCGCGCCGATAAAGGCGGCCTGCTCCATGCTCGCGCCGCTGTCACGCATCAGGGTTGGCAGCCAGCTGGTCAGCAGATAGACGATGACCAGGCCCATGAAGTAGGTCAGCCACAGCAGCAGGGTGCCGACGCTGTAGGTGCCGGAGAAGATCACCGCCAGCACGTTGCGGCTCTTGACGGTCTTTTGCTCCGGCACGCTGAAGCTGCTGGCCTGGGCGACGATGTTCGGTTCGATCGGGGCCAGGGTCTTGCGGATCTTGTCGACGCCACGGTTGCGCACCACCAGGAAACGCGCCGACTCCGGCAGCCACACCATCAACACCACCACCAGCAACAGCGGCAGCAGGCCGCCGATCAGCAGCAGGCTGTGCCAGCCGTAGGCCGGGATCAGCTTGGCGGAAATGAAACCGCCGCCGGCCATGCCCAGGTTGAAGCCGCAGAACATGCTGGTCACCAGCAACGACTTGAGGCGCTCCGGGGTGTATTCGGAGAGCAGCGTGGTGGCATTGGGCATGCCGGCGCCAAGGCCCAGGCCGGTCAGGAAGCGCAGCACCAGCAACTGGTCGACGTTGGTGGCATAGGCCGACGCCAGGCTGAAGGCACCGAACAGCAACACCGCGCCGACCAGCACCACCTTGCGCCCGAAACGGTCAGCCAGCGGGCCGGAGCCCAGGGCGCCGAAGACCATGCCGATCAATGCGGCGCTCATTACCGGGCCGAGGCTGGCGCGGTCGATACCCCAGTCCTGGGACAGCGCCGGGGCGATGAAGCCCATGGCCGCGGTATCCAGGCCGTCGAGGAAGACGATAAGGAAGCAGAGGATCACTACCCGCCATTGGTAACGCGACAACGGCTGGGCATTGATAAAGGACTGGACGTCCAGGGGTGTTCCGATAGCAGCGTGCGGACTGTTCATTATTGTTATCCGGATATGGACGCGCAGGCGCGAGCCGACGCGCGCGTCGAGGCAAAGACGATCAGTAAAGCGGAGAAGGTGGAACTAGCCAGCGCGTCGTCGGTGCGGAGACGGACGGCTGCAGAAGGATGTGCGGGTCATGGGACTTTGCCTCTCGCTCATTATTATTTACGGACGGGTCAAGCCGACCGTTGCGAGGGACATTAATCAGGGCCGTTCAGTGGTGCAATTCGATAAACGCATCAGTGTGCGTTTATCGAACAGCTTTGCACGGTTTCAGGCGAACAGTTGCGCGCTGAGGTCGCGGCTGGCGGCAAGCATGATCGGCAGGAAGCGCTGCTCCAGCTCGCTGCGGCTGACCCGGCCGGCGTGGGTACTGACGTTGAGCGCCGCGAGCACCTGGCCAGAAGCGTCGTAGACCGGTACGGCGATGGAGCGCAGGCCCTGTTCCAGTTCCTGGTCGACGATGCACCAACCCTGCTGGCGGACCACCTGCAGGCATTCGAGCAGGGCCTGCGGGTCGTGGATGGTACGGCTGGTCTTGGCCTGCAGGTCGGCGTGCTCCAGGTATTCATGGAGGGTTGCATCGTCCAGCGCGGCGAGAAGGATGCGGCCCATGGACGTGCAATAGGCCGGCAAGCGCCCGCCCACCGACAGGTCCACCGAGATCAGCCGCTGCACCGTGGCCGAGCGGGCTATATAGAGGATGTCGTCGCCTTCCAGGGTGGCCATGTTGCAGGCCTCGTGGAGCTGATCGCTCATGCGGTCCAGGTAGGGTTGGGCAGAAACCGCCAGCGGGGTCGAGGACAGATAGGCATGGCCCAGGGTCAAGACCTTGGGCAACAGCGAATAGGTCCGCCCGTCGGTAGTGGCATAGCCCAGCTTGATCAGGGTATGCAGGCAGCGCCGCACCGCCGCCCGGGGAATCTCGGTGCGGTGGCTGATCTGGGCAATGGTCAGGTGCCGCTTGCGCTCCTGGAAGGCCTGCACCACCGCCAGGCCGCGGGCCAGGGAGGTCATGAAGTCCGGGTCGCCGGTAAATGCCTGGATGCGCCGGGCCGGCGACGCCACGATGGGCGGCGCCAGTGACGCAAACGAGCTGCGCACGTTGTCGTTCAGTCCAGATCCCTTGGGGTTTGTTTCATCGCTCATGACTCACCTCGGTCACACACTCACGGGGGCGATTATCGAACCATCGACCGATAATCGCAATTGACCGATGACCACAATTGCTTATACCTTTCCTCCGCCCTTGTGGCTTCTTGGAGAGACTGGTCAGGTACCCACCGTAGAAGTCCCGGGTACGGCCTCGCCCACCAGCGAGGCCGTTTTTCTTTGAGCAAACAACACGCGACAGTTGTCCAGATATATCCAGCGTTCAAAAAAAGAAGGAAACAAACTCCCTTCTTTTAATGTTGGAGTAGCAACAAGCCTTGATTGGGCGTATCCATCTTCCCGTCACTTGCTATACTCCAACACTGTCGACGCCCGCCCGGGCCTCGGCAATCCGGATTCCCAGTCTTACTTGCGCGAATCCCCCGTGTCAGGCGCAAACCTGCGTCGACACCAGACAAAAGTCTGTTGCTGCGACAGCCGTTAATAACTCTGGCCACCGTAGCCGCGTGTGCGTTACGCAACTGCGCAATAACGCCTTCGCGAAAGCCAGCGTAACTTTGATCGACAGGTAGCACTGTGACGAAAGACGAACTGCGCGCGGAACTTGAGCGCCAGGAGCAACGTTTCAAGGAAGTCTATGGTGGCGAAGTCACCACCTACGCCGCTCAACCCGAACCGGAACGCAAACCCTGGCGCAAGCGTGCCACGGTGATGGATCAGGTCTTCGCCGAAGAACTGCGCAAGATGGAGCAGGAAAAGGACGAGAAGGCCGAAGAGCCTTGACACTGCCGTTGCAGTGACCTTTGCGGACCGTCACGGTACCTGTCCATGCAGGTACCCGGGCCCGTCATTACCCGTTCAGGATGAAACCGTAACGGATTCTCACAAATTTCATACGTTCGTTTGAATTCTTTCCGACATCAAAATTTCATGGTTTTGCCATCAAATGTCCACAATCTCGCGGATTTTAGCCGTGCTTTTCTGACATCCCCCCCTGTACCCGGGTAAACCCGGCAGCCTTCGCCCCCCTCCACCGGTCAGCAGTCAGTGCATTGATTACGGGGGATTTCTGGCATAATCGCGCCCCCTTATGACCGGGTCAGAAAACCTTCATGATCGAATTATTCAGCGGACTCGATGCCTGGGTACTCGTGAGCCTCTTCCTCGCCTTGACCTTCGTACTCGCCTTCGAGTTCATCAATGGCTTTCATGACACCGCGAACGCGGTAGCGACAGTCATCTATACCAAGGCCATGCCCCCGCAACTGGCGGTCTTCGCCTCCGGCGTCTTCAACTTCCTCGGGGTATTGCTGGGCGGCGTCGGTGTCGCCTATGCCATCGTCCACCTGCTGCCGGTGGAGTTGCTGATCAACGTCAATACCGGGCACGGCCTGGCCATGGTCTTCTCGCTGCTGGCGGCGGCCATCGCCTGGAACCTCGGTACCTGGTACTTCGGCATTCCGGCCTCCAGCTCGCACACCCTGATCGGTTCGATCCTCGGCGTCGGCCTGGCCAACGCCCTGATCAACGACATCCCACTGGGTGACGGGGTGAACTGGCAGAAAGCTATCGATATCGGCATGTCCCTGGTCCTGTCGCCGATGGCCGGCTTCCTGGTCGCCGCACTGGTGCTGATCGGTCTGAAATGGTGGCGCCCGCTGTCGAAGATGCACAAAACGCCAGAACAGCGCCGCATGCTCGACGACAAGAAGCACCCGCCCTTCTGGAACCGCCTGGTGCTGGTCATGTCGGCCATGGGCGTGAGCTTCGTGCACGGCTCCAACGACGGCCAGAAAGGTATCGGCCTGATCATGCTGGTGCTGATCGGTATTGTTCCGCAGCAGTTCGTTCTCGACCTGGGCAGCACCACCTACCAGATCGAACGTACCCGTGACGCCACCCTGCACCTGAGCCAGTTCTACGAGCGCAACCACGAGACCCTGGGCGAGTTCCTGGCCCTGGGCAAGGCGGCCAAGGGCGACCTGCCGGAGCAGTTCAGCTGCAATCCGCACCAGACCGAACCGACCATCGCCGCCCTGCAACAATCCCTGGCCGGCGTTGCCGACTACCGCGCGCTGAGCCCGGAGACCCGCGTCGAAGTGCGCCGCTACCTGCTCTGCCTGGACGACACCGCGAAAAAGGTCGGCAAGCTGCCGGGCCTGGAAGCCCGCGAGAAGTCCGACCTGGACAAATTGCGCAAGGACCTCACCGCCACCACCGAATACGCGCCGTTCTGGGTGATCCTGGCAGTCGCCCTGGCCCTTGGCCTGGGTACCATGGTCGGCTGGAAACGCGTGGTCCTGACCATCGGCGAGAAGATCGGCAAGCAAGGCATGACCTATGCCCAGGGCATGTCGGCACAGATCACCGCCGCCTGCGCCATCGGCATGGCCAACATCTTCAGCCTGCCGGTATCGACCACCCACGTGCTCTCGTCCGGTGTGGCCGGGACCATGGTCGCCAACCGCAGCGGCCTGCAAGGCGGCACCGTGCGCACCATCCTGCTGGCCTGGGTGCTGACCCTGCCGGCCTCGATGGGCCTGGCGGCCGGGTTGTTCTGGCTGTCGACGCGGTTTGTTGGCTGAATTGAAAAGGCGCCGTTTCAGGCGCCTTTTTATTGCTCTTTCGGACCTGATCGCTGGCAAGCCAGCTCCCACAGGTATCGCATGCACCGTTGCCCCTGTGGGAGCTGGCTTGCCAGCGATAGGGCCATCAAAAGCAACACACTACTTGCGCCGGCCTCCCAACAGCGACCCCATCAAGCCCCGCACCAACTGTCGCCCGAACTGATTGGCCGCCTGGCGCACCGCCGACTTGATCGCCTGCCCCGCCGCGCTTTGCAGGAACTCCCCCGCCTGGTCGGCGAAACTCTCTTCCTTTTTCTGCTCCGCCGCCGGAGCCGCCGGTGCTTCGCCTTTGCGCGCCGTCAGCATTTCATACGCCGACTCACGGTCGATCGGCTTGTCATAACGCCCGGCCAGCGGCGAAGCCGCCACCAACGCCGCACGTTCGGCCTCGCTCAACGGTCCGATCCGCGATTGCGGCGGCGCGATCAGCACCCGCTGCACCATCCCCGGCGTGCCCTTGTCCTGCAGGGTGCCCACCAGGGCTTCGCCGATACCCAGTTCGGTCAACACCGCCAGGGTGTCGAACGCCGGGTTGGGCCGGAAGCCATCTGCCACCGCACGCAACGCCTTCTGCTCCTTGGCGGTGAATGCCCGCAGGCCGTGTTGCACACGCAAGCCCAACTGGGCGAGGACGTCGTCCGGCAGATCGCCAGGCGACTGGGTGACGAAGTACACGCCGACACCCTTCGAACGAATCAGCCGCACCACTTGCTCCAGCCGGTCCTGCAAGGCCTTGGGCGTGCCGTTGAACAACAGGTGTGCCTCGTCGAAGAACAGCGCCAGCAGCGGTTTGTCGGCATCACCGCGCTCCGGCAACTGCTCGAACAGCTCCGCCAGCAACCATAAAAGGAAGGTGGCGTAGATCTTGGGCGATTCGTGGACCAGCCGGCTGGCATCGAGCAGATGAATACGCCCGCGGCCATCCGCCCCCGGATGCAGCAGGTCCTCCAGTTGCAAGGCCGGCTCGCCGAACAAGGCTTCCGCGCCCTGCTGCTCGAGAGTGGCCAGGCGGCGCAAAAGCGCCTGGGTCGAGCCGCTGGTCATCAGCGCACTGTCTTCACCCAGCACCTCGGGGTTGTCCTTGAGATGACCAAGCAAGGCCTTGAGGTCCTTGATATCCAGGAGCAGCAACCCTTCCCGGTCGGCCACCTTGAACGCGGCGTAGAGCGCGGCCTGCTGGCTGTCGTTCAGCTCCAGCAGGTTGCCCAGCAACAGCGGACCCATTTCGCTCAAGGTCGTACGCAAGGGATGACCGGACTGCCCGTGTATATCCCACAAGGTCACCGGATAGGCCTGAGGATGATGATTCAGCCAGGACATGCCGGCGATGCGCTCCGCCACCTTGCCCTGAGGATTGCCCGCTGCCCCCAGACCACACAGGTCGCCCTTCACATCGGCGGCGAATACCGCCACTCCGGCATCGCTGAACACTTCCGCCAGGCGCTGCAGGGTCACCGTCTTGCCGGTACCGGTGGCGCCGGCGATCAGGCCATGGCGATTGGTCAGGCGCATGGCCTGGGACACCGGCTGCCCGGCGAGATCGGCACCCAGAACGAATTGCGTGGAGTCCGCCATGTTTTTTCATCCTCCATATAAAGCTTTTGTAAGATTCAGCCGATATCAAAGTGTGATTGATCGCTCAAAAAAACAGAAAACCCCGATAAGGACATGGGCTCACTCTGCTCTCATCAGCGACTCCGTGCGAACCACCCGGCTATTCAAGACCTTAGCGGACCCAATACGCCATGAATAAAAATCTCCGTTTCAGCCACAAGATATTGCTGGCCGCATCATTGATCGTGATGCTCGCGTTCAGCCTGTTCACTTTGTACAACGACTACTTGCAGCGTAATGCCATCCGGGAAAACCTGGAGAACTATCTCGGCGAGATGGGCGATACCACCGCAACCAATATCAAGAACCTGTTCGACGGGCGCATCCTGCTGGTGGAAAACGCCGTGCAGAACATTGCCGCCGATCCGCAGAACGTTGGCAATCTGCTCGGCCAGAAAGCCCTGACTTCAAGTTTCCTCACCACTTACCTGGGCCATCCGAACGGCGACTTCACCATTCGTCCGCAAATGAAGATGCCCGATGGCTACGACCCGCGCGTTCGCCCCTGGTACAAGGACGGCCTGGCCGCCGGCAAGACCATCCTGACCGAACCCTATATCGACATGAGTACCGGCAAGATGGTGATTTCCATCGTCACCCCGGTATCCCAGCAGGTCGGTGTGGTCGGTGGCGACCTGGCCCTGGACGGTCTGGTGGAAATCATCAATTCGCTGAACTTCGGCGGCATGGGCTACGCCTTCCTGGTCAATGACCAGGGCACGATCCTTGTGCACCCGAACAAAGACCTGACCATGAAGGCGATGAAGGAGTTGTTCCCGAACAACACCCCACGCCTGGACAAGAAACCGGTGGAAGTGGAAATGGACGGCAAGCCGACCATCCTCAGCTTCACCCCGGTCAAGGGCCTGCCTTCGGCTAACTGGTATATCGGTCTGGCTGTCGATAAAGACAAAGCCTACGCAATGCTCAGCAAGTTCCGTACTTCTGCCGTGGTTGCCACCGTCATCGCCGTGGCCATCATCATTGGCCTGCTGGGCCTGCTGATCAACGTGCTGCTGCGCCCGCTGCACACCATGATCCGCGCGATGGAAGGCATCGCCCAGGGCGAAGGCGACCTGACCCGCCGCCTGAACATCCACAACCACGACGAATTCGGCATGCTCGGCAAGGCCTTCAACCACTTCGTCGGACGTATCCACGAGTCGATCCGCGAAGTGGCCTCGGCCACCGAGCACGTCAACGAAGTGGCCCTGCGGGTGGTCAGCGCCTCCAACTCGTCGATGGTCAACTCCGACGAGCAGAGCAACCGCACCAACAGCGTTGCCGCCGCGATTAACCAGCTTGGCGCCGCCGCCCAGGAGATCGCCCATAACGCCGCGCAGGCCTCGCAACAGGCCAGCTCGGCGCGGCACCTGGCCGAGGAAGGCCAGCAGGTGGTGGATCGCAGCATCCAGGCGATGAACCGTCTGTCGGACATGATCTCGACCTCCAGCACCCATATCGAGACGCTGAACAGCAAGACCGTGAACATCGGCCAGATCCTCGAAGTGATCACCAGCATTTCCCAGCAGACCAACCTGCTGGCGCTCAACGCAGCGATCGAGGCCGCCCGTGCCGGCGAGGCCGGGCGTGGCTTCGCAGTGGTCGCCGACGAAGTGCGCAACCTGGCGCACCGCACCCAGGAATCGGCGCAGCAAGTGCAGAACATGATCGAGGAACTGCAGGTCGGCGCCCGCGAGTCGGTGGAGACCATGAGTCAGAGCCAGCGTCACAGCCACGACAGCGTGAACATCGCCAACCAGGCGGGCGAGCGCCTGAGCAGCGTGACCCAGCGCATCGGCGAGATCGACGGCATGAACCAGTCGGTGGCCACCGCCACCGAGGAACAGACCGCCGTGGTCGACTCGATCAACATGGATATCAGCGAAATCAACATGCTCAACCAGGAAGGTGTCGAAAACCTGCAATCGACCCTGCGCGCCTGCGCCGACCTGGAACAGCAGGCCGGCCGCCTCAAGCACCTTGTAGGCAGCTTCCGCATCTGATCCCCGCCTCCGTCCGGCGGCGCAATGCCGCCGGATACCGCTGTAACAATTCGAACAAACTATCCTTTAACAGGGTCCACCTTAAGGCGCGTCACTGCGGTCTTTCAGCCGCTGCGTGACTGTCCGAAAGAAGATCCCGGAGGGATGCTGATCGTGCATATCGCCGACATCACCATGTTCTACGCGCCCGCCAGTGGCGGCGTGCGGACCTATCTTGATGCCAAACACCGCCGTCTGGGCCTGGCCCCGAACGTCCGCCACAGCCTGCTGATTCCCGGCGCCAGCGCGCGCCAGCACAACGGTATCCATGAAGTACCGGCACCGCCGCTGCCGTTCGGCAATGGCTACCGTTTTCCGCTGCGCCTGGCGCCCTGGTGCAATGTCCTGCACGAGCTGCAACCCGACCTGATCGAGGTCGGCGATCCCTACCTCACCGCCTGGGCCGCCCTTGATGCGCGGCGGCGCCTGGACGTGCCGGTGATCGGCTTCTATCACTCCGACCTGCCATTGCTGGTGAGCAATCGCATGGGCAACTGGTGCACCCCCAATGTGGAAGCCTATGTCAGCAAGCTCTATGGCAACTTCGACCGGGTCCTGGCGCCCAGTCAGGTCATGGCCCACAAGTTGCGCCGGCTGGGGGTCAGCAATGTCCATGTGCAGCGCCTGGGGGTGGACCTGAACACCTTCCACCCGGACCGCCGCGATCCGCACCTGCGCGCCGAACTGGGCCTGGCTGACGACACCCGCCTGCTGGTGTTCGCCGGCCGAGGCTCGCGGGAAAAGAACCTGCCGGTGCTGCTCGACTGCATCCAGCGCCTGGGCAAGCCCTGGCACCTGTTGCTGGTGGGCTCGCACATGCCGGCGAACGTGCCGGACAACGTCACGGTCTTCGGCGAATTCCGTCCGGCCAGCGAGGTCGCCCGGCTGCTGGCCAGCGCCGACCTGCTGGTGCATGCCGGCGATCAGGAAACCTTCGGCCTGGTGATCCTCGAAGCCCTGGCCAGCGCCACACCGGTGGTGGCAGTGGCGGCCGGGGCCTTTACCGAGATCGTCCAGCCGGACTGCGGTCGGCTCTGTGCGCCCGGCGATGGCCAGGCCATGGCCAACGCGGTACGCGAGCTCTTCGAGTGCGGCGTCGAACAGCTTGGCCAGCAGGCGCGGCGCCATGTCGAACAGCACTACAGCTGGGACAACGTGGTCAGCGGCCTGCTGGCCCATTACCGCGCAGTGCTGGGCTACAGCGATCTGCCGGTACGCGCCCATGCCTGATGCCCACACCCCCGGCCGCAGCGTATTGCTGGTGCTGCATGACGTGGCCCCGGAAACCTGGCCCGACTACCAACCCTTCGTCGAGGCCGTGGATGCCCTCGGCCAGATTCCCATGACCCTGCTGGTGGTCCCGGATTTCCACCAGCGCAACGCGCTGGAAGGTGACACCGGCTTTCGCCGGCTGATGGAGCAGCGCCTGCTGCGCGGCGCCGAACTGGCGCTGCATGGCTATTACCATGCCGACGACAGCCCGCCGCCGCGCTCGCCCGGCGAGTACTTCATGCGCCGCATCTATACCTGGGAAGGCGAGTTCTACAGCTTGAGCGAGGACCAGGCCCTGCGACGGCTCGAAGCCGGTATCGAACTGTTCCAGCGCATGGACTGGCCGCTGAATGGCTTCGTCGCCCCCGCCTGGCTGATGAGCGAAGGTACACGCCAGGCCTTGCGGCGCTTGCCCCTGAACTACACCAGCGACCCGCAGCATCTGTATCGACTACCGGATTTCACCCCGGTCAAGGCCCCGGGCCTGGTGTGGAGTGCTCGCAGTGCGTGGCGCCGCGGGCTGTCCAGGGTGCTCAGCGCAGTGCAGGAACAGCGCATGGGTGACGCCACGACCATCCGCCTCGGCCTGCACCCGGTGGACATGCGCCACGACTTCTCGCGCCGCTACTGGCTCGACACCCTGCAACGCCTGCTGGCAGACGGCCGCATGCCCATGACCAAGATGGCCTGGCTGGCCAGCAGGCCAGGCGCGTGAACCGTATCGGCTGGCTGCTGGCGGCGCTGCTGATGGCGGCGCTGGTGCCGGCCCTGCTCGGCGGCAGCGACCTGCTGCCACGCCTGCGCAGCTTCCCGCCAGGATTGCTGCTGGCCTTGTTCGGCATGATTGTCCTGTGCTGGGTTCTCAACTCGCTGCGCCTGCGCCTGTTGCTGGGCAGCCAGGGCGAGAAGATCGGACGCCTGCGCGGCCTCGGGGTGATCATGGCCACCGAGTTCGCCATCTGCACGACTCCCGGCGGCAGCGGCGGCCCGCTGACCCTGATGGCCCTCCTCGCCCGCGACCGGGTACGCCCCGCCCACAGCGGCGCGGTGTTCGCCATGGATCAGCTGAATGACCTGCTGTTCTTTCTTTGCGCGGTGCTCGGAATCATCGTCTACACACTGTTTCACAATCTCAACCGCAGCCTCGAAGCCATGCTGGTGGGCAGCGCGCTGTTGATGCTGGCATTACTCGGGCTGGGCCTGGGATTGCTGCGCTGGCGGCGCGGGCTGATGCGCTGGAATGGTCGCCTGCTGCGCAGGCTGAAGGTACGCGGCGCTACCCGACGGCGCTGGGCAAGACGGCTGCTGCATTTCTTCCGGGCATTGCGCGCGACCCTGGGTTTGCCCCGGCGGATCCTCGCCCTGGTCTTCGCGCTGACCTGCCTGCATTGGGGATTGCGCTACAGCGTGCTGTACCTGGTGCTGCTGGGGCTGGGTGGCAACCTGCAATGGATTTCCAGTTTCCTGGTGCAGGTACTGTCGCTGAGTGCCGGGCAGTTCAGCCTGCTGCCTGGCGGCGCGGGGGCGGCGGAGCTGACCTCGGCGACGCTGCTGACACCCATGGTGGGCAAATCAACGGCGGCGGCCGGGGTGCTGATCTGGCGGGTGGTGACCTACTACTTCTATCTGGTCGCCGGCGGGCCGGTGTTCCTCTGCCTGCTCGGCAAGCCCTTGCTGGAGCGCCTCGGCGGACTGCGCCGCTAGCTGCGCCTGCCACAGCTCGGCGGCACCGGGAAAGTCGGTGCCATCCTCGCTATCGAGCGCTTGCGGGTCATAACGGCTGAGGCAACCCTCGCCCAGGGTGGGCGGGGGATGGGCAGTGGCTTTGTCGAACGGATCGGCCATCGCACTGCCCTCCGGGGCTCAGTTGAACACCACGGTCTTGTTGCCATGCACCAGCACGCGGTCTTCCAGGTGATAGCGCAGGCCACGGGCCAGCACCATCTTCTCGACGTCACGACCGAAGCGGACCATGTCCTCGATGCTGTCGCTGTGGCTCACGCGCACCACGTCCTGCTCGATGATCGGACCGGCATCCAGCTCTTCGGTGACGTAGTGGCAAGTCGCACCGATCAGCTTCACGCCACGCAGCGACGCCTGGTGATACGGCTTGGCACCGACGAAGGACGGCAGGAAGCTGTGATGGATGTTGATGACCTTCTGCGCGTATTCCTCGCACAGCTGCGGCGGCAGGATCTGCATGTAGCGCGCCAGCACTACCACGTCGGCACCATGCTCGTTGACCAGGCGCGAGACTTCGGCGAACGCCGGCTGCTTGTCCTTGGGATCGACCGGTACATGGAAGAACGGAATGCCGTGCCACTCGACCATGCTGCGCAGGTCGTCGTGGTTGGAGATCACGCAGGGAATGTCGCAATCCAGCTCATTGCTGTGCCAGCGGTGCAGCAGGTCGGCCAGGCAGTGGGACTCGCGGCTGGCCATGAGCACGACGCGCTTTTTCTGGTCGGTGTCGGTGATCCGCCAGGTCATGGAGAATTCTTCGGCAATCGGCGCGAACGCCTCGCGGAAGGCCTCGATGCCGAATGGCAGGGTATCGGCACGGATCTCGTGACGCATGAAGAACCAACCGCTCAGGTCATCGGAGTGATGGCTCGCTTCGGTGATCCAGCCATTATGGGACGCCAGGAAATTACTGACTTTGGCGACGATGCCGACACGGTCGGGACAAGCGATCACCAGCCGATAGGTACGCATGCAGGGGGCTCCAGAACTTCGCAAAGGCGCACATTCTAACGATTGCCCGGCAAAACTACAGTATCCGTGTGACATCCGGGCTACCCGTTCACCCCCGCCCCTGCGCCACGGAGTCTCCAGCACGGAGCACGACGCAGTTTAAATTAGTTGCGATTTTCACCTATGGGCATTTGTAAAGTGCCAGCGCGACAAACCATAGCGGGAATAAACATTGAAAAAGTGCAGCACTCTAATGTTTACTTGAGCAAATTGTCTGACTATTATTGCCGCACTGTTATCCAGAACTCCCAAATTCCCAAGGAACGACTCATGTCCCTGATCAACGAATATCGCGCTACCGAAGAAGCCATCAAAGAACTGCAAGCCCGCCTGAAAAACCTGGCCGACGACGGCAAGCTGCAGCAAGAACTGGAGTTCGAAAAGAAGCTGCGTGAGCTGATGGCGGAGTTCGGCAAATCCCTGAAGGACATCATTGCCCTGCTGGATCCGGAAGCCAAACTGAACAAGGCCCCACGTGGTGCCGTAGTTAAAGCCACCGGCACCAAGCGCGCGCGCAAGGTCAAGCAGTACAAGAACCCGCACAACGGCGAAATCATCGAAACCAAAGGCGGCAACCACAAGACTCTGAAAGAGTGGAAAGCCAAGTGGGGCGGTGACGTTGTAGAAAGCTGGGCTACCCTGCTGGATTGATTTGCGTCCTTATCAATAAAAAACGCCGGCAGCCGCCGGCGTTTTTTATTGTCCGCTTTTTACGTTACTGACAATCCCAGACGCTGGCACAACGCCTCGGCGTGCGTGCGCCAGGCCTCCAGCAATACCTGCTGCGACCCGTCGGCACGGGCCAGGGCTTCCTGCAGAGCCGTTTCAAAGGCCTTCAGGGTATTCGGCGCACCAACGCTTTCGTCGGTAAGACGTTGTTGGCAGAACGTTCTCCATTGTGCTTTCTCTGTTTCATCAAGACTCATCGGAAAGTTCCTAGCCCTATATCGGAACAACAACTCCGTCAGCCGCGGGTCATCGAACATCCATTGCCCTCTCGCCAACTGCTCGGGGTCAGCCATCCTCACCTGCTCGCATAGACGCCGATCACGCTCACCGAAAAACCCGTCATACAGTTGCTGCTCCGGATCTTCACTTTCGGCAAAATCCGCCCCCGCATAGATTGACGCCAATTTATTTTCCCACTGCTCTCGCAGCGCAATCAGGCGTTCACCACGACGTAGCAATTCGGACATATCGAGGTTCAGACGCTGCTGGTCTTCCTTGCGCAGTACGCTCAATGGCGCCACCACCGGGCAGCGGTTGATGTGTAGCAACTTGAGAGGAACAGGCAATTGTCCGTCAGGCATTTCCTCGCGGCGCGTGTATAAGCGCTTACGCAATACTTCGGAATCTTCCGTCAACAACGGTGCAATATCCTGGTGCAGATCACAAACAATCAGGGCATTGCGATTGACCGGGTGCCAGGCCAGCGGCAGCACCACCCCCAGATAATTACGTGCTGCGGAGAAGCGTCCGGAGATATGTACCAGGGGCTGTAACAAGCGCACCTGATCGAGCACTTTGTGTTTGCTGCGCAGTTCGAATAGCCATTCATAAAGACGCGGTTGTTTCTGCCGGATCAGCCGCGCCAGAGCGATAGTCGCACGCACATCGGACAGCGCCTCGTGTGCCTGGCCGTGATGGATGCCGTTGGCCGCGCTGAGCAGTTCCAGACGCAGACTGACCTTGCCATCGACCATCGGCCACTCGATGCCTTCAGGGCGCAGCGCGTAGGCAGTACGTACCGTATCGATCAAGTCCCAACGACTGTTGCCGCCTTGCCACTCACGAGCGTAGGGATCGAAGAAATTACGGTAGAGGCTGTAGCGGGTGACTTCGTCGTCGAAGCGTAGGGTGTTGTAGCCCGCGCCACAGGTACCGGGACGCGCCAGCTCGGCGTGCACCCGGGTCATGAAGTCGGCTTCGGCCAGGCCATCCCGGGCCAGTTGCGCCGGGGTGATGCCGGTGATCAGGCAGGCAGCCGGATGCGGCAGGATATCGTCGCTGGGCTGGCAGAACAGATTGACCGGCGCCTCGATCTCGTTGAGTTCCAGGTCGGTGCGCACGCCTGCGACCTGCAAGGGCCGGTCGCAGCGTGGATTGATCCCGGTGGTTTCGTAGTCGTGCCAGAAAATGCTGGAGCTCACGGCGATTCGTCCTGAAGGGTAAATCGCCGAAGTCTACCTCAAGCCGGCCGGCCTATGCCGACGTTGGCAACGGCCGGAAACTGAAGTAGGCGAGCAAGGCCGCTACCAGCAGGTCGTACTCGCGCGGGGCCTGCAGCAGCATGAAACCGGAGTCGTAGAAGCCGGGACTTTCGTCTTCATGGCACCACAGGCAGCTGGCGGTGAGATTGATGCGTTGCCAACTGCCGGCCTGGCCGGGAATGCGCAACTGAAGTTCGAAGTCGGGTCCGACCAGCAAAGGCAGGGTACTGATCAGCATCAGGCCGTCTTCCGATGCATTGCCCAGATACCCGATGGGCTGCTCGGTAAAACGGTTGTAGACCTTGAGGAAATAGGGAAGCAGATGTCGCTCGATTCGGCGCTCGGTATACATGGCAGTGGGTCGCAATGGATAACCCTTAGAGCAGGGTCGCGCTAGTGCCGTCTTGTACAGGTGCACGCTCTTTGTACACAGTCTGTTTCAATCAGAGTAGCGCAGACCGGGGCAAGGCTTCCAGCGCAAAATTGCCCCGCCCGGCACTCAACGCAGTGGCGCAAGTGGCGCCGGACGCGGCGTCGCGGCCTCGCCTTCACGATAATGTCCAAGCTGTTCAAGCGTTTGCAGACGGGCGCGGGCCCGGTAGGCGTACTCGTTGCCCGGATAGCGCTGAATGATGAATTGATAGGTCTGCGCGGCGTCGACGAACAGCTTCTGCCGCTCCAGGCACTGGCCTCGCAGCAGCGCCGTTTCCGGCCAGATGAACGGCCTTGCACGACTGGTGCGGTCAACCTGCGACAGTTCGAGGGTGACCCGTTCGCAATCGCCGCGATCGTAGGCCCGGTAGGCATTGTTCAGATGGTGGTCCATGGACCAGCGGGTACAACCGACGACACTGGTGGCCAGGGCCAGGACTAGCAGGGCGCGCATGGGAGATCTCCTTTGATAGGCAGTGTATCGGCGGCCGGCGGCCATTCTTCAATCTTTAGCTTCAAGCCTCAAGCAGCAAGATAGAGCGCGGATCGCTGTTTCTTGTAACTTGCCGGTTGTAGCTTGCTGCTCCCCGGCCCGTTCAAACGCCCGCCCTGCCCCCTCCCAAGGTAGTGCAAAGGAACAATGACTACAGCGTTTTTCAGGAGTAGCCTCTCGCTGCGCTTCACTACAGGAGTCTGTGCATGACCATCCGCCGTACCAAAATCGTCGCCACCCTCGGCCCCGCCAGCAATTCACCGGAAGTGATCGAACAACTGATCCTCGCCGGCCTGGATGTCGCCCGCCTGAACTTCTCCCACGGCACCCCGGACGAGCACAAGGCTCGCGCCCGGCTGATCCGTGACATCGCTGCCCGCCACAACCGCCACGTGGCACTGCTGGGCGATCTGCAGGGTCCGAAGATCCGCATCGCCAAGTTCACCAACAAACGAATCGAACTGAAGGTGGGCGACCGCTTCACCTTCTCCACCGCGCACCCGCTGACCGCCGGTACCCAGGAAATCGTCGGTATCGACTATCCGGACCTGGTCAAGGACTGCGGCGTCGGTGACGAACTGCTGCTCGACGACGGCCGCGTGGTCATGCGCGTCGAAACCGCCACCGACGACTCGCTGCACTGCGTGGTCCTGATCGGCGGCCCGCTGTCCGACCACAAGGGCATCAACCGCAAGGGTGGCGGCCTGACCGCCCCGGCCCTGACCGAAAAAGACAAGGCCGACATCAAGCTGGCCGCGGAAATGGACCTGGACTACCTGGCCGTGTCCTTCCCGCGTGACGCCTCCGACATGGAATACGCCCGTCGCCTGCGCGACGAAGCCGGCGGCACCGCCTGGCTGGTGGCCAAGATCGAACGCGCCGAAGCGGTCGCCGACGACGAGACCCTCGACGGCCTGATCCGCGCCAGTGACGCAGTGATGGTGGCCCGTGGCGACCTCGGCGTGGAAATCGGCGATGCCGAGCTGGTCGGTATCCAGAAGAAAATCATTCTGCACTCGCGCCGCCACAACAAGGCGGTGATCGTCGCGACCCAGATGATGGAGTCGATGATCCAGAACCCGATGCCGACCCGCGCCGAAGTGTCCGACGTGTCCAACGCCGTGCTGGACTACACCGACGCCGTCATGCTCTCGGCAGAAAGCGCCGCCGGTGCCTACCCGCTGGAAGCCGTGCAGGCCATGGCACGGATCTGCCTCGGTGCCGAAAAGCACCCAACCAGCAAGACCTCCAGCCACCGCATGGGCACCCAGTTCAGCCGTTGCGACGAGAGCATCGCGCTGGCCGCCATGTACACCGCCAACCACTTCCCGGGCGTGAAGGCGATCATCGCCCTGACCGAAAGTGGCTACACCCCGCTGATCATGTCGCGGATCCGCTCCTCGATCCCGATCTTCGCCTTCTCCCCGCACCGCGAGACCCAGGCCCGCGTCGCCATGTTCCGTGGCGTCTACACCGTGCCATTCGATCCGGCTGCGCTGCCGCCGGAAAAGGTCAGCCAGGCTGCGGTGGACGAGCTGCTCAAGCTGGGCGTGGTCGAACAGGGTGACTGGGTCATCCTGACCAAGGGCGACAGCTACCACACCATCGGTGGCACCAACGGCATGAAGATCCTGCATGTCGGTGATCCGCTGGTTTGATGTTGCTGCTGTAAATGAAAACGCCCGGACTTGAGCCGGGCGTTTTTCATTGTTCTTCCGGGCCCTATCGCTGGCAAGCCAGCTCCCACAGGTGCGGTGCATACATTACCTGGGGGAGCTGGCTTGTCGGATCGCCGCACCGCAGCGATGAGGGCTAGGCATGCCCGACGAACAAATCGGAATAAACCTGATTCCTCGGCACCCCCGCCAAAAACAGCCTGCGGGAAAACTGCTCGACACTCCCCGGCGACCCGCACACCTGCGCCACCGTCTGCCGCGATTGCACCTTCAACCCCGCCAGCGCCACCTGCAGGTCATCCGGGGTGACCAGGTCCACCTGCAACTGCGGATGCAACTCCGCCCTCGCCTTCAGTTCATCCGCCAGATAGTGCCCCTCCCGGTCCCGGGCAAGATGCAGCAGCCGAACCGGCCCGCGATGTTCCTGGCGCAACGCCTCGCGCAGGATGCCCCACAACGGCGCCAGCCCGGTGCCCGCCGCCAGCAGCCAGAGCGGCCGCTCCTGCCAGTCCGGGTCGTAATGCAGGGCGCCGGCACGCAGCTCGCCGAGGCGCAGCTCATCGCCGACCAGCAACTGCCGGGCCGGCGTGCAGAAGGCCCCCGGCTGCCGGCAGTCGATATGAAACTCCAGCCACGGGTCTTCCCCCGGCACGCTGGCCAGGGAATACGGCCGGGCCACCCCCAGCGCATTCCACAACAGCACGTGTTGTCCCGCCTGGTAACGCAGCCCGTTCAGCGGTTGCAGGCGCAAACGCAGGACATCGCCGAACCAGTCCGCCGCCAGCACCCGCGCCGGCTGGCCGTCGCTTTTCGGATCGAACAGCGCCACCCGCAGGTCCATGCCGACCCGGCACTGGCACGCCAGACGCCAGCCCGCCTCGCGCTGCGCCGCACTCAAGGCCTCGGGCCGACCATCCTCCGGGTCGCCCTCGACACAGCGCACCAGGCAGGCATGGCAGCTCCCGGCCCGACAGCTATAAGGCACGCCACAGCCCGCATCATTCAGGGCATCGAGCAGATTGCTGCCGGGCGCAACGGACCACTGGCGTTCGCCGACATGCAGTTCAGGCATTGCTGTTCATCTCCAGGGAATATTCATGCGCCAATCTAGGCTCGTTCTGATCTTCAGGCCAAGAGGAACAGCAAAAACGATGCCGTGCGATCACCGACCATGGTTGGACCACTGGCGCGTGTACCGAAAGCCGAGCCGCGCTATACTGCCGCGCCTTTTTTGCGTCGGACATATTGTCGCGGCGCGTCTGAAAGGTCGTTTCGACACCTCGGCCTGTCCGCGTCGGAATACCTATTGAATGTTCCCGTGTTTAAGAGGAGCGCGCTGCATGACCGTGATCAAGCAAGACGACCTGATTCAGAGCGTCGCCGATGCCCTGCAATTCATTTCGTACTACCACCCCGTCGATTTCATCCAGGCAATGCACGAAGCCTATCTGCGTGAAGAGTCGCCCGCCGCACGCGATTCCATCGCGCAGATCCTGATCAACTCGCGCATGTGCGCCACCGGCCACCGCCCGATCTGCCAGGACACCGGTATCGTCACCGTGTTCGTCCGCGTCGGCATGGACGTGAGCTGGGCCGGCGCCACCATGAGCGTCGACGACATGATCAACGAAGGCGTGCGTCGCGCCTACAACCTGCCGGACAACGTCCTGCGCGCCTCGATCCTGGCCGACCCGGCCGGTGCGCGTAAAAACACCAAGGACAACACCCCGGCGGTCATCCACTACTCCATCGTCCCGGGCAACACCGTGGAAGTGGACGTGGCGGCCAAGGGCGGCGGTTCCGAGAACAAGTCGAAGATGGCCATGCTCAACCCGTCCGACTCGATCGTCGACTGGGTACTGAAGACCGTTCCGACCATGGGCGCCGGCTGGTGCCCGCCTGGCATGCTCGGCATCGGCATCGGCGGTACCGCCGAGAAGGCCGCGGTGATGGCCAAGGAAGTTCTGATGGAGTCGATCGACATCCACGAACTGAAAGCCCGTGGCCCGCAGAACCGCATCGAGGAACTGCGCCTTGAGCTGTTCGACAAGGTCAACCAGCTGGGTATCGGTGCCCAGGGCCTCGGCGGCCTGACCACCGTGCTCGACGTGAAGATCATGGACTACCCGACCCACGCCGCCTCGCTGCCGGTGTGCATGATCCCCAACTGCGCCGCCACCCGTCACGCCCACTTCGTGCTGGACGGCTCCGGCCCGGCCGAACTGGAAGCGCCGTCGCTGGACGCCTACCCGGAAATCGTCTGGGAAGCTGGTCCGTCGGCCCGCCGTGTCAACCTCGACACCCTGACCCCGGAAGAAGTGCAGAGCTGGAAACCGGGCGAGACCATTCTGCTCAACGGCAAGATGCTCACCGGCCGCGACGCGGCGCACAAGCGCATGGTCGAGATGCTCAACCGTGGCGAAGAACTGCCGGTGGACCTCAAAGGCCGCTTCATCTACTACGTCGGCCCGGTCGATCCGGTGCGTGAAGAGGTTGTTGGCCCAGCGGGTCCGACCACCGCGACCCGCATGGACAAGTTCACCCGCCAGATCCTCGAGCAGACCGGTCTGCTGGGCATGATCGGCAAGTCCGAGCGCGGCCCGACCGCAATCGACGCGATCAAGGACAACAAGGCCGTGTACCTGATGGCCGTGGGTGGCGCTGCCTACCTCGTCGCTCAAGCGATCAAGAAATCCCAGGTCCTGGCCTTCGCTGAACTGGGCATGGAAGCGATCTACGAGTTCGAGGTCAAGGACATGCCGGTCACCGTCGCGGTGGACAGCAACGGTGAGTCGGTACACATCACCGGCCCTGCGATCTGGCAGAGCAAGATCGCCGAAAGCCTGGCGGTGGAAGTGAAGTAAGCCTCAAGCGGCAAGTTTCAAGCTGAAAGCAAAAGCGGCGTGGGTGTCCCCCTCGCCGCTTTTTTATTGCCTGCAGAACAGACGCGGGCCCTGTGGGACCTGGCTTGCCAGCGATAGGCATGGGTATCTACACATCTCTGCCATGCTCCCACAGGTACTCGGCGGCCTGTAGCTTCATGGCTGATCTGAAGTTGTGTAGATACCTATGCAGCGATAGGGCCAGACCTGACCCACTCTTTGTCATTGCCGGCCTCATCGCTGGCAAGCCAGCTCCCACAGGGTCCGCGTCGCTTCCTTACGCGAGATCAGTCGCGCCGGTCGAGCAGGTTCACCACCAGGCGGTCCAGCCAGCCCCAGATCCGCTGCTGCACCCGCCGCCACAATGGCCGGGCGCGCCAGTCGTCGAGGCTGACCTCGCTGCTCAAGGCGAAATCACGGACGAAGCTTTCGCTCACCGCCCGGTTCAACCCCGGGTCGATGGCCTCGACATTGGCTTCGAGGTTGAAGCGCAGGTTCCAGTGATCGAAGTTGCACGAGCCGATGCTGACCCAGTCGTCCACCACCACCATCTTCAGGTGCAGGAAACACGGCTGGTATTCGAAGATCCTCACCCCGGCACGCAACAGGCGCGGGTAATAGCGATGCCCGGCGTAGCGCACCGACGGGTGATCGGTACGCGGACCGGTCAGCAGCAGGCGCACGTCGATACCCCGCGAGGCAGCACGGCGCAGGGCACGGCGGACCTTCCAGGTCGGCAGGAAGTACGGGGTCGCCAGCCAGATCCGTTGCTGCCCGCTGTTCAGGGCACGCACCAGCGATTGCAGGATGTCGCGGTGCTGGCGGGCGTCGGCGTAGGCCACCCGGCCCAGCCCTTCGCCGCTGGGAGGCAGGCGTGGCAGGCGCGGCAGGCCGAAATGGGTCGGCGGACGCCAGGCGACCCGGCGCAGGTTGGCCCGCCATTGGCGGTCGAAGAGCATCTGCCAGTCCGCCACCAGCGGGCCCTGGATCTGCACCATGACTTCGTGCCATTCACTGGTGTTCTCGACAGGCTGCCAGAACTCGTCGGTGACCCCGGTACCGCCGACCCAGGCAGCGGACTGGTCGACCAGGAGGATCTTGCGGTGGTCGCGGTACAGGTTGCGCAAGCCCCGTCGCCAGCGCAGCCGGTTGTACCAGCGCAGCTCGACGCCCGCGGCCTGCAAGCGCTGGCGCAGGCCGAGGGTGAAGGCCAGCGAACCGTAGTCATCGAACAGGCAGCGCACCTGCACGCCGCGCTCGGCAGCGCTGACCAGGGCCAGGACCATGGCTTCGGCGCAGGCCCCCGCCTCCACCAGGTACAGCTCCAGGTCGACCTGGAACTCGGCCCGGGCGATGGCGGTGAGCATGAGCGGGAAAAACGCCGGCCCGTCGATCAGCAGTTCGAATTGATTGCCGGAACGCCAAGGGAAGACCGGCCCGGCCATGTCAGCGCGCCGTGAAGATCAGCACCGCACCCACCGGCACCGAGAGATTGATCGACTTGAGCCCGGCCGCCTTGCGCAGGGTTTCCAGGCCCGGCGTCAGGTCGAAATGCTCGGCGCGCAGCACCAGGGGTTCGAGGGTCACCACCTGGAAACGCCGCTCGTCGAGGCGGGTCGCCAGCAACTGGGCGTTGTAGCTGTGGGTCTTGCCGTGCAGAGTCACGCTCAGCGGCAGACGCAGTTCCAGCTGGGCGCCATTGGCCAGGTCGTTGATCGGGCGCAGGTCGAGTTGGGCATTGATGGTCGCTTCGGAGAAAGCTGCGACATTGAACAGGTCCTTGCGCATGCGCTCGTCGCGCAGCGGGATGCCGCTGCTGACCGACTCCATCTCGACCTCGAGTTCTGCCGCGCCCTTGCGATCGACCTTGCCGTGCAGCACCAGGAAGCGGTGTACTTCCGACACATCGCCGTTCTTGCTGGTGATAAAGGAAAGGCGGGATGACTCGTTGTCCAGGTACCAGTTGGCCTGGGCGGGAAGGCAGACGATCGCCAGCAGGGCGAGCAGAAGGCGGAGCGGGCTGAACATGCGAAATCCTGAAACACTTTGGCGCTCAACCTTACCCGCCCGCCCTCACGGCAGCAAGCGACAGCCCTCGCGCGGGCCTTGCCAGCGGGCGCGGGCGTCGCGGCCAAGGCCACTGGCAAACACCTCCCGGGCCTGCTCATCGTCACGCAGAGCGCTGAGCGGCAGCCATTGCTTCACATAGCCCAGGCAGTACTCGGGGTCGAAGCCCGTGACATAGCGACACGAGCAATATTCCTTCGCCGTGTAGGCGCTGAGGATGCCGGGAAAGGCGCTCAGCGCCTCACGTTCGGACCAGCCCCACAGCAGCAGGCCGAGGACGATCAGCAACAGCAGGCGCTTCATGGCTGCTCTCCGGGAAACGCGGCCAGTACCTGGCGCAGCAGGGTGTTGTGCTGGAAGCTGCCGTCGCGGTCGTCGGCGTAGCGCACGATCACCAGCCTTTGCTTAGGCAGCACGTAGAGGGCCTGGCCCCAATGGCCGAGGGCGGCGAAGGTGTCGCCGGGCGCGTCGGGCCAGGCGGCGTTGCTGTTCAGCCACCAGTGGCCGCCGGGCATGGCTTCGTTGACTGGAATGCCGGCCCCGGCGAATGGACGCAGGTTGAAAGCAACCCACTGTGCCGGGAGCAACTGGTGCCCCTGCCAACGACCGTCGTCGAGCATCAGCTGGCCGACCTTCGCCAGCTCGCGGGCGGTCATGTAGAGGTAGGAAGAGCCGACGAAGGTGCCCTGGGCATCCCGCTCCCAGACCGCCTTGTCGATACCGAGGGGGGCAAACAGCGCGGTCCAGGGATAGTCGGCGTAGCGCTCGGCCCCGACCATCTGGCGCAAGGCTGCAGCCAGGACATTGCTGTCGCCGCTGGAATAGAGGAAGCGCTCGCCCGGAGCGGCAGCCCTGTCATGCCCGGCGGTGAACCCGGCCATATCGCTGCGCCCCGTGGTGTAGAGCATCGCCACCACCGAGGACTTCAGCGGGGCGTACTCGTAGTCTTCCTGCCAGTCGAGGCCGCTTGCCCAGTGCAGCAGGTCCTGGATGCGGATCTCGGGATGGTCCTTCATCGGCGGGTAAAAATTCGCCACCGGATCGTCCAGTTTGAAGCGGCCTTCACCGTAGGCAACACCGAGGACGGTGGCCAGCACGCTCTTGCTGATGGACCAGGTCAGGTGCGGGGTATCCGGGCCGGTCGGGGCGGCGTACTGCTCGAACACCACCTGGCCGTCCTGGATCACCAGCAGGGCATCGGTGCGGATGCCTTCGCGGGTCTGTTCGTTGCGCGGCGGGAAGGCGTAGGCCCGGAGGTCTGCCTCATTGGCAAAGGTTGGGCTGGAGAGGAAGAACAGGATGGCAAGGAGCGCGGTGCGCATGGTCTGTACCCGGGGAGCGTGACCGGGCAAGGATAGACGGGCTTCATGACAGGATGGTGGGTGTCGTTTCGGGCCTCATCGCCGGCAACGCCGGCTCCCACAGGTTCAGTGGCGCACACAAAAACCTGTGGGAGCTGGCATTGCCAGCGATGAGGGCAGCAGCCACAACTCAGGAAAAACCTGCCAACCCCCAGGCCTTGGCCAAACGCTTGGCCCGCGCCGCACTGGCAATCTCCAGAATCCCCTGGTCACGCATCCACAGGTTGGCCCACTCGCCCTCGGTCCCCGCCAGCGCCTTGTTGATCTCGTCGCGCATTTCGCCGAACTGGGCGAACAACCCGCCCAGCAGCAGATGGCAAGCCGGCGATTCGGCACTCTGCCGGCTGCCCTCGGCACAGCCGGCCAACAACGCCAGCAGGCGCAGCATCAGGCTCTGGGCCCAGCCATTGGTACGGCCGATACCGTACAACCAGGCTGCCAGGGCGCTAAGGACATACAGGTCTTCCAGCGAGCGAAACGGCTTCACATAGGCATCCCAGCCATCACCGGCCAGCCGCTCGCACAGTGCCTGCTCCAGATGCAGTCGCGCATGCCCCACCTCCGGCATCAGCGGCAGTGCCGGCAGCGGATCGAGGCGTACCCCGGGTTCGCCGGGATAGACCACCGCCAGGCTGATCTGCGGCGCCTCCCCCGGCGCCTCGCTGCGCGCTGCCACCAGCAACCAGTCGGCCTCGTGCCCGCCAGTGACGAAGTCCTTGCTGCCATTCAGGCGCAGCGCCTCCAGGTCCAGGCGCATGTGCATGTCCGCCGGGCGCACGCTGCGTTTCTCGCTGGCGCACAGCGCGCCAAGGCTGTCCGGCGCGCTGGGCCAGAGCACCCGCAGCGCCGCCTGGTAGCCGGTCAGGAACGCCAGGCCCGGAGTCGGCATGGCCTTGCCGCCGAGCACCGCCAGCTCGAACGGCGACACCGGACCCAGGCGGTCGAGCAGCGCCGCCCAGGTTTCATCCAGGCTGTTCAGCAGAGGTTGGGAAAAGGATTGATCGAGACGTTCCAGCCAGCTCATCGAGGGGACTCCTTGGGGCCTGTCATACAAGCATCACCAAACATTCACGGGGGTGACACCCCCTCTACCTAGTCTGAGCTTGCACAACAAAGTCGACCGGCCGCAACCCCATGGCTGGCTTATGGAGACACGCAATGACTCAGATCGCTCGCTCTGGCGACAACAGCACTGAACGCCGTCTGCAAGCCGAACGCCTGGTTGGCCCGGCTGCCCTGCGCGAGGCCCAGGCCCTGCGCTTCAGCGTTTTCAGTGGTGAATTCAAGGCCAAGCTGAAAGGCGCGGAACTCGGCCTGGACATGGACGACTACGACGACCACTGCATGCATATCGGCGTGCGCGACCTCAATAGCGGTCGCCTGGTCGCCACCACCCGACTGCTCGACCATCGCGCCGCCAGCAGCCTGGGCCGCTTCTATAGCGAAGAGGAATTCAGCCTGCACGGCCTGGTCCAGTTGCAGGGCCCGATCCTCGAACTTGGCCGCACCTGCGTGGATGCCGCCTACCGCAACGGCGGGACCATCGCCGTGCTGTGGAGCGAGCTGGCCGAGATCCTCAACGAAGGTCATTACCGCTACCTGATGGGCTGCGCCAGCATCCCGATGCAGGACGGCGGCGTGCAGGCCCACGCGATCATGCAGCGCCTGCGCGAACAACACCTGTGCACCGAACACCTGCGCGCCGAGCCGAAGAACCCGCTGCCGAGCCTGGCTCTGCCAGGCAACGTGGTGGCGCAGATGCCGCCGCTGCTCAAGGCCTACATGCGCCTGGGCGCGAAGATCTGTGGCGAGCCGTGCTGGGACGAGGATTTCCAGGTCGCCGATGTGTTCATCCTGCTCAAGCGCGACGAACTCTGCCCGCGCTACGCCCGTCACTTCAAGGCGGCGGTGTGATGCAGCGCCTGCGGGTGTTCGCCCGCATCAATCGGGTGCTGCTGGTGGTGTTGCTCGGGCTCGGCATGGCCTCGCTGTTCGGCCTGTTCGAGCGCCTGGGCATCAACGCCTCGGCGCAACGCCGGCAGCGCTGGTCGCAGATCTTCATGAAGCGCCTGGTCAATGCCCTGCCGTTCCGCGTGCGGGTTATCGGCCAGTTGCCGCAACAGCCGATGCTGTGGGTCAGCAACCATGTGTCGTGGACCGATATCCCGGTGCTCGGCATGCTTGCCCCGCTGTCCTTCCTGTCCAAGGCCGAAGTGCGCACCTGGCCGGTGGCCGGCTGGCTGGCGCACAAGGCCGGGACCCTGTTCATCCGCCGCGGCGGTGGCGACAGCCAACTGCTGCGTCGGCAGATCAGCCAGCACCTGCAACAGCAATGTCCGCTGCTGATCTTCCCCGAAGGCACCACCACCGATGGCCGCAGCCTGCGCACCTTCCACGGTCGCCTTCTGGCCAGCGCCATCGATAGCGAGGTGCCGCTGCAACCGGTGGCCGTGCGTTACCTGCGTGAAGGCAAGCCGGACCCGATCGCCCCGTTCATCGGTGATGACGACCTGCTCTCGCACCTGATGCGCCTGTTCGCCCAGCCTTGTGCCGAGGTCGAAGTGCAGTTGCTAGAGCCGATCGCCTGCAAGGGTGAAGAGCGTGCCGCCCTGGCCTTCCAGGCGCAGCAGGCAGTCAGCCGGGCGCTGTTCGGCGAAGCTGTGGAACCCTTGCCTCAGCGCCGCGCCAAGGCGGCCTGAGGGTCTTCCAGCGCAGCGGCGGCGAAGGCCTGCAGCTGCGGATAGAATTGGCGGAAGTCCTCCAGCAGCAACGGATACAGGGCTTCCACCTCGGCCATCGCCCCGGCCATGCCTTCCGGCCGTGACAGCCGTCGGGCGATGCCGTTGAACACCTGCTCCAGCACGGCGAATTCGCGATACGAGCCCAGCCAGTCGTGCGCCGCCATCAAGGGCGCGATATGCGCCAACCGTCCTGGCAACTCCGGCTCCGTTGTCAGCACCTGGTACACCCGCGCGGTGAACTGCGGCAGCGGCTGGGTCGCGTAGTCGTGCCAGTGCAGGGCCAGGCAGTGGTCGAAGAACACATCGAGGATGATCCCGGCAAAGCGCCGGCGCTCGGCCGGAAAACGCGCCAGGGCAGCGAGCACCAGCGGATGGCTGTCGGTGAAGCTGTCGATATGCCGGTGCAGGCGGATCGCCCTCTCTAGTGGCAGGGAGAAACGGCCTTCCAGCGGGCCTTTGACGAAGTCGCCATAGAGACTGCCGAGCAGTTGCTCGGGCTGGTCGCCGCCGAGGTGGAGGTGGGCTAGGTAGTTCATGGGGTGTGAGTCTAAGGCATTTGTGTTGCTCTCACCGGCCTCATCGCCGGCAATGCCGGCTCCCACAGGTTTTGTGTACACCATCGCACACTGTGGGAGCTGGCGTTGCCAGCGATGAGGCCCGCAAGAACATCCCATATATCGATTTTCTCGACGCCCCAAACCTTTTCATATTTGTATATCGCGAAATACCGATTTATATTTCGCCCCATCGCGATATACCGCTACACATCCCACGAGCCCGACCATGCCTATTGATCTCGACGAAATAATAAAAGCCCTTGCCCACCCCGTGCGGCGAGAAATCCTCGGCTGGCTGAAAGACCCGCAGAACTGCTTCCCCGAACAGCACCACAGCCTGGAAAACGGCGTCTGCGCCGGCCAGATCGATCAACGCTGCGGCCTGTCGCAGTCGACCGTCTCGGCCCACCTGGCAACGCTGCAACGGGCAGGACTGGTGAGCAGCCAGAAGGTCGGACAGTGGAACTTCTTCAAACGCAACGAGGACACCATCCAGGCGTTCCTCGCGCAACTGAGCCGCGAGCTCTGAACAAGGATTCCCCATGCCCCTCTCACTCCTGATCCTGGCGCTCAGCGCCTTCGCCATCGGCACCACCGAGTTCGTCATCATGGGCCTGCTGCCGGACGTGGCCCAGGACCTCGGTGTGTCGATTCCCGGCGCCGGCTGGCTGGTGACCGGCTATGCCCTGGGCGTCGCCATCGGCGCGCCGTTCATGGCCATGGCTACCTCCCGCCTGCCGCGCAAGCTGGCACTGGTCACCCTGATGGGCGTGTTCATCCTCGGCAACCTGCTGTGTGCGGTGGCCAGCGACTACAACCTGCTGATGTTCGCCCGGGTGGTCACCGCCCTCTGCCACGGCGCCTTCTTCGGCATCGGTTCGGTGGTGGCGGCCAGCCTGGTGCCGGCCAACCGCCGTGCTTCGGCAGTGGCCCTGATGTTCACCGGCCTGACCCTGGCCAACGTCCTCGGCGTACCGCTGGGCACCGCGCTGGGCCAGGTCGCCGGCTGGCGCTCGACCTTCTGGGCCGTGACCGGTATCGGCGTGATCGCGCTGATCGGCCTGGTGCGCTTCCTGCCGCTGCGCCATGACGAGGAAAAACTCGACATGCGCGCCGAACTGGCCGCCCTGAAAGGCGCCGGGATCTGGCTGTCGCTGTCGATGACCGTGCTGTTCTCGGCGTCGATGTTCGCCCTGTTCACCTACGTCGCGCCGCTGCTCGGCGATGTCACCGGCGTGTCGCCGCGCGGCGTGACCTGGACCCTGCTGCTGATCGGCCTGGGCCTGACCCTGGGCAATATCCTCGGCGGCAAGATGGCCGATCGGCGCCTCGGTGCCACCCTGGTCGGTGTGTTCGCCGCCATGGCCATCGTTTCCACCGTGTTGAGCTGGACCAGCGCCGCGCTGATCCCGGCGGAGATCACCCTGTTCCTCTGGGCCACCGCCGCCTTTGCCGCCGTGCCAGCGTTGCAGGTCAACGTGGTGACCTTCGGCAAGGCCGCGCCGAACCTGGTCTCGACCCTGAATATCGGCGCCTTCAACCTGGGCAACGCCCTGGGTGCCTGGGTCGGTGGCGTGGTCATCGAGCAGGGCCTGGGCCTGACCCGCGTGCCACTGGCCGCGGCAGCCCTCGCGGTGCTGGCGCTGATCATCACCCTTATCACCTTCAGCCAGGGCGGCAACAAAGCCGAACTGGCCCCCGCAGCCAACTGAGGTTTGAGCAATGACGACCCTGTTTGATCCGATCACCCTCGGCGACCTCGAATTGCCGAACCGCATCATCATGGCTCCACTGACCCGCTGCCGCGCCGACGAGGGCCGGGTGCCCAACGCATTGATGGCCGAGTACTACGTGCAGCGTGCCAGCGCCGGGCTGATCCTCACCGAAGCGACGTCGGTGATGCCGATGGGCGTGGGCTACCCGAATACCCCCGGCATCTGGTCCAACGACCAGGTCCGCGGCTGGACCAACGTGACCAAGGCCGTGCATGCCGCCGGCGGGCACATCTTCATGCAGCTCTGGCATGTCGGCCGCATCTCCCACTCCAGCTACCTCGATGGCGAACAGCCGGTGGCGCCGAGCGCGATCCAGCCCAAGGGCCATGTCAGCCTGGTGCGGCCGATCACCGACTACCCGACCCCGCGTGCACTGGAAACCGCTGAGCTGGGCGATATCGTCGATGCCTACCGCACCGCGGCGGAGAACGCCAAGGCCGCCGGTTTCGACGGCGTGGAGGTGCATGCGGCGAACGGCTACCTGATCGACCAGTTCCTGCAAAGCAGCACCAACCAGCGCAGCGACCTCTACGGCGGCTCGCTGGAAAACCGCGCGCGCTTGCTGCTGGAAGTCACCGATGCAGTGATCGAAGTGTGGGGCGCCAACCGTGTGGGCGTGCACCTGGCGCCACGCATGGATGCCCATGACATGGGCGATGCCAATCCGCTGGAAACCTTCACCTATGTCGCCCGGGAACTGGGCAAGCGCGGCATCGCTTTCATCTGCTCGCGGGAGAAGGAAGCCGACGACAGCATCGGACGGCAGATCAAGGCGGCGTTCGGCGGACCGTATATCGCCAACGAGAAGTTCGACAAACAGAGTGCCAATGCCGCCCTGGCCGATGGCTGGGCCGATGCGGTGGCCTTTGGTGTGCCGTTCATCGCCAACCCGGACCTGCCGGCACGGCTGGCGGCGGACGCAGCGCTGAACGAGCCGCGGCCGGAGAGCTTCCATGGTGGTGGTGCGGTGGGTTACATCGATTATCCGCGGCTGTAACTGCTCGACCCTATGGCCTCATCGCCGGCAATGCCGGCTCCCACAGGTTTCAGCGGCGCTCGCGAACCTGTGGGAGCCGGCGTTGCCGGCGATGAGGCCCTCAAGGCCACTCAGTTTTTGGCATTGATCTGCTGTTGCAGATTCTGCACCTGGCTTTGCAGCGTATTGATGTTGCGCGTGATCTGCCCGCGGAAGGCATCGAACTCGGCAGTCGAGGCTCCACCCGCCGCTGCTGCAGGCGCCGGACGATTCTCCTGCTCGCTCTTGAGCACGATCAGGTCCTGCTCCAGGCGCTGGGTCGCCGCCGCCTGGTTCTTCAACTGGGTGTCGATCTTGCCACCGTCCACCCGCGCCGCCTTCAGACCCGCCACTTCTTCGTTCACGCTCTTGAACTGCGCCTCGATCTTGCCGCCGTCCAGTTGCGCGGCCTTCAGGGTGGTCAATTCTTTCGCCACCGCCGCCAGCTGGCTTTGCAACTCGTTCTGCAACTGGGCGTTGGCCGCCTGCTGCTGGCTGACCTGGGCCATGGCCGCCTCCAGGCGCTTGCCCAGCTCGCCGGCCTGCCCGGCGACGCCTTCCTGCTGCTTGCCCTGCTCGCTGAGGCTGGCCTGCAACTGCCGCACTTGCAGCTTGAGCGCTTCATTCTCGGTGTTGGCCGACGACTCGCTGGCCGTGACCTTGCCGGAAATCGCCTGCAAGCGCCCCGCCGCCTCCTCGCTGATACGGGCGAAGCTTTCCTGGGTCGCCACCAGTTGCTGCTCCATCAGGGAAATCTGCTGGAAGCTCCACCAGGCCACCCCGGCCAGGGCGATGAAGGAAGCACCGAGCAAGGCCCACAGCGGCCCGACCATCGGTGCCTTCGCGGCCTGTTTGCGCGCGGTGCGCGGATGCGCCGCCGGCGCGAATTCATCATCATCGCGCTCCACCGCCTGGAGGGTGGGCACGTCGTCAAAATCGTCTCGGGCATCGTTACGCATGGGCAGTCGTCAACCACGGTGATAGCAAAATGGGCGCTAGTATAAACCGCTTGGGCGGTGCCCTCATCGACCATGAAGGAAGATTCAGGTTCAGTGACCGCCCTGCTGCGCCTGCCACCAGGCACAGAATTCATCCAGCGCGGCCCAGATGCTGACCTGCGGGCGGTAATCCAGGTAATGCCGGGCGCGGCTGATATCGAGGCTGAAGTCCTTGCTCATCACCTGCACGCCAAGGCGGCTGAGGGTCGGCTGCGGGCGCCCGGGCCAGAGCATGCAGCAGCCTTCGTTGAGCGCTGCGGCCGTGTAGGCGAGGCCGACCGAACGGTAGCGGGTGACCTGCGGCAGCGACATCCGCCGCATCACGTAATTGACCACGTCCCACACCGGCAGCGGCTGCCCGTTGCTGATGTTGTAGGCCTGGCCCAGCGCCTCGGGACCGGCGTTGATCGCGCTGAGCAGAGCCTCGTTGAGGTTCTGCACGCTGGTGAAGTCGACCTTGTTCAGACCGTTGCCGATGATCGCCAGGCGCTTCTTGCGCTGCATCTGCATCAGCCGCGGGAAGATGCTGACATCGCCGGCACCGGTGACGAAGCGCGGACGCAGGGCCAGCACTTCGAGACCGAATTCCTGGGCGCCGAAGACCTTTTGCTCGGCCAGGTGCTTGGTCGCCCCGTAGTGATCGTAGAAGCGCCGCGGCACCTGGTCCTCGGTGATGCCGGTGCGCGAACGACCGGTGAAGTAGATCGACGGCGACGAAAGATGCACCAGGCGCCGCACGTGCTCCTTGAGGCAGGCTTCGACGACGTTCTCGGTGAGCACCACGTTGCCCTGGTAGAAGTCCTGGTAACGCCCCCAGTTGCCCACCGCCCCGGCGCAATGCACCACGGTGTCGATGCCCTGGCACAGGCGCCGGGCCACTTCCGGGTCGGACAGGTCGCCCGGAATGAACTGCGCGCCACGCCGCACCAGATGCTCGACGCCTTCGGCGCGACGGCCGTTGACCCGCACCTGCAGGCCCTGCTCCAGGGCGAACCGCGCAAAGCGACCGCCAATGAAGCCGCTTGCGCCGGTGACCAGAATTGCCATGAACACTCCGCCTACTGTTTTTTTCCTGAGGGTGCAGACGCCGCCTGGGCGTCCCACGGCACCAGCCATTGCCCGGCGCTGCGGCGCAGATGGTCGGTGAGCTGACCGAGGAGCTGCCCGCCGCTGCGCCAGTGATGCCAGTACAAGGGCACATCGATCGGCCGCTCCGGGACGATCTCCACCAGCCTGCCGCTCGCCAGTTGCTCGCGGGCCTGCAACTCGGGGACCAGGCCCCAGCCCAGACCGGCCTCGGTCAGGCGCAGGAAGCCTTCGGATGAAGGGCACAGATGATGCAGGAAACCGTCGCTGATGCCTAATGAAGCCAGGTAGCGATGCTGAAGAAAATCGTCCGGACCGAAGACGATGGCCGGGGTCCGTGCCAGGCGCTGCGGATCGACACCCTCGTGAAAATGCCGGGCCATGAACGCGGGGCTGGCCAGCGCACGATAGCGCATGGCCCCGAGCAGTTCGCTGCGTGCCCCGGCCACCGGGCGTTCGCTGGCGCACAGGCAGCCGGCCACCTCGCCAGCGCGCATACGCTTGAGGCCGACTTCCTGGTCTTCCACCACCAGGTCCAGCAGCACCCCGGTCTCGGCGCAGAACGCCTGTACCGCTTCGGCCCACCAGGTCGCCAGGCTGTCGGCGTTGAGCGCCACCCGCAGGCGCTCGGGCAAGCCCTCCTCGTCCAGGGCCGGCACCTGGCCTTGCAGGTCGCGTTCGAGCAGGCGCACCTGCTGCACATGGTTGAGCAGACGCCGGCCGATCTCGGTGGGAGCCGGCGGCGTGGCGCGTATCAGCACCGGCTGGCCGACCCGGGCTTCGAGCAACTTGATCCGCTGCGAAACGGCCGACTGCGACAGGCCGAGCAACTGGGCTGCACGCTCGAAGCCGGCCTGTTCGATCACTGCGGCGAGGGCGGAAAGCAGCTTGTAGTCGAACATCAGTATTCCTAATGCGGGATGAGGTTTATTGGTTTTTCTTATAGCGCCTTATCCGGGAGAATTGCTAGTCATTGAGGGCCTCATCGCTGGCAACGCCAGCTCCCACAATGACCGCATGTGCCGCCAAACCTGTGGGAGCCGGCGTTGCCGGCGATGAGGCCCTGGAAAGCACTGAAGATCAGGAGTCATCCCCCATGTGGCAAAGCTACCTCAACGGCCTCCTCGTCGCCTTCGGCCTGATCATGGCCATCGGCACCCAGAACGCCTTCGTCCTCGCCCAGAGCCTGCGCCGTGAACATCACCTGCCGGTGGCCGCGCTGTGCGTGCTGTGCGATGCGATCCTGGTCGCCCTCGGTGTGTTCGGCCTGGCCACCGTGCTGGCACAGAACCCCACCCTGCTCGCGGTGGCGCGCTGGGGTGGCGCGGTGTTCCTGGTCTGGTACGGCACCAAGGCGCTGATGCGCGCCTGCTCGAAGCAGAGCCTGGAACAGGGCGAAGGCCAGGGCCTGCGTTCACGCCGCGCGGTGCTGCTCAGCGCCCTGGCGGTGACCCTGCTCAACCCGCACGTGTACCTCGACACCGTGCTCCTGATCGGCTCCCTCGGCGCCCAGCAGACGGTACCCGGCGCCTATGTCGCCGGCGCCGCCAGTGCCTCGCTGCTGTGGTTCTTCACCCTTGCCCTCGGCGCCGCCTGGCTGGCTCCCTGGCTGGCGCGACCGAGCACCTGGCGCCTGCTCGACCTGATGGTGGCGGTGATGATGTTCGCCGTGGCAGCGCAACTGATCTTCACCTGATCGCCATTCATCCGCCGCCGGAAAAGGCTCTGGAACCTCTTGTCCATACACTTGTTGCGTGGTTTAGCCACCGGCCCGGTGCTATGATCCCGAGCCTGCGTCGCAAAGAGTACAAACTCGCCGATGCATTCCGGCCGCCCGTGATCGGCCTTGCGTTCACCGCACCAGACCTGATTAGGAGATTTCACCATGGCTTTTGAATTGCCGCCGCTGCCTTACGCCCACGACGCCCTGCAGCCGCACATTTCCAAGGAAACCCTGGAATTCCACCACGACAAGCACCACAACACCTACGTCGTGAACCTGAACAACCTGGTCCCAGGTACCGAATTCGAAGGCAAGACCCTGGAAGAGATCGTCAAGACCTCTTCGGGCGGCATCTTCAACAACGCCGCTCAAGTGTGGAACCACACCTTCTACTGGAACTGCCTGGCACCAAACGCCGGCGGCCAGCCAACCGGCGCCCTGGCTGAAGCCATCAACGCTGCGTTCGGCTCCTTCGACAAGTTCAAGGAAGAGTTCACCAAGACTTCCGTCGGCACCTTCGGTTCCGGCTGGGGCTGGCTGGTGAAGAAGGCCGACGGCTCCCTGGCCCTGGCCAGCACCATCGGCGCCGGCTGCCCGCTGACCAGCGGCGACACCCCGCTGCTGACCTGCGACGTCTGGGAACACGCCTACTACATCGACTACCGCAACGTCCGTCCGAAGTACGTCGAGGCGTTCTGGAACCTGGTCAACTGGAAGTTCGTCGCCGAGCAGTTCGAAGGCAAGACCTTCACTGCCTGAGTCACGCGCTCCTGAAAAAACCCGGCCCTGGCCGGGTTTTTTTTGCCTGGGCGAAAGCCCGGCGTGCTTGCTGCCAGCACAAGGCGCGCTAACATCAAAGCCTTGGAAATCTTTCGTCGCCCGGCACTCAAGTCCCGCGACAGGTCAACCGATACAGTGCTGAAGGTCCGCCGGACGAGAGGGACCAGGCTGCGGGGGCAGGCAAATCTGCGCAGCGTTCCCGTATAAAAGCCGATAGTGGATTGTCATGGTTGATGGCAAAATGATGCCATGCGCATGGATTAAGGAACTCCCATTGAAGCTGGAATTCAAGAACAGCTTATCGGTCAAGTTGCTCAGGGTTGTCCTGCTTTCGGCGCTGATCGTCGGAGTGGTGCTCAGCTGTGCGCAGATCGTGTTCGATGCCTACAAGACCCGCCAGGCCGTGGCCAGCGATGCCCAGCGCATCCTCGACATGTTCCGCGACCCGTCGACCCAGGCGGTGTACAGCCTCGACCGGGAAATGGGCATGCAGGTCATCGAGGGGCTGTTCCAGGACCAGGCCGTGCGTATGGCCTCCATCGGCCATCCCAACGAAACCATGCTCGCGGAAAAATCCCGTCCGCTGCAGGTCAACAACACCCGCTGGCTCACCGACCTGATCCTCGGCCAGGAACGCTCCTTCACCACCCAGCTGGTTGGACGCGGCCCCTATAGCGAGTACTACGGCGACCTCAATATCACCCTGGACACCGCCAGCTACGGCCAGGGCTTCATCTTCAGCTCGGTGATCATCTTCGTTTCCGGCGTGCTGCGCGCCCTGGCCATGGGCCTGGTGCTGTACCTGGTCTATCACTGGCTGCTGACCAAGCCGCTGTCGCGGATCATCGAGCACCTCACCCAGATCAATCCCGATCGCCCCAGCGAGCACCAGTTGCCACTGCTCAAGGGCCACGAGACCAACGAACTGGGGCTGTGGATCAATACCCACAACCAGTTGCTGGCCTCGATCGAGCGCAATACCCACCTGCGCCACGAGGCGGAAAACAGCCTGCTGCGCATGGCCCAGTACGACTTCCTCACCGGCCTGCCCAATCGCCAGCAGTTGCAACAGCAACTGGACAAGATCCTCATAGATGCCGGGCGCTTGCAGCGCCGGGTCGCGGTGATCTGCGTCGGCCTCGACGACTTCAAGGGCATCAACGAGCAATTCAGCTACCAGGCCGGCGACCAGTTGCTGCTGGCCCTGGCCGACCGCCTGCGCGCTCACAGCGGTCGCCTCGGCGCCCTGGCCCGGCTCGGCGGCGACCAGTTCGCCCTGGTCCAGGCCGATATCGAACAGCCCTACGAGGCGGCGGAACTGGCGCAAAGCATCCTCGACGACCTGGAAGCGCCCTTCGCCCTCGACCTCCAGGAAATCCGCCTGCGCGCCACCATCGGCATCACCCTGTTCCCGGAAGACGGCGACAGCACCGAGAAGCTGCTGCAAAAGGCCGAGCAGACCATGACCCTGGCCAAGTCCCGCTCGCGCAACCGCTACCAGTTCTACATCGCCAGCGTCGACAGCGAGATGCGCCGCCGTCGCGAGCTGGAAAAAGACCTGCGCGAAGCGCTGCCGCGCAACCAGCTGTTCCTCGTCTACCAACCACAGATCAGCTACCGCGACCAGCGCGTGGTCGGGGTCGAGGCGCTATTGCGCTGGCAGCATCCGGAGCTGGGCATGGTCCCGCCGGACCAGTTCATTCCGCTGGCCGAGCAGAACGGCAATATCGTCGCCATCGGCGAATGGGTGCTGGACCAGGCCTGCCGCCAGCTGCGCGAATGGCACGACCAGGGCTTCAGCGAGCTGCGCATGGCGGTCAACCTGTCCACCGTGCAACTGCACCACAGCGAGTTGCCGCGGGTGGTCAACAACCTGCTGCAGATCTACCGCCTGCCGCCGCGCAGCCTGGAACTGGAGGTCACCGAAACCGGCCTGATGGAAGACATCAGCACCGCCGCCCAGCACCTGCTGAGCCTGCGCCGTTCTGGCGCGCTGATCGCCATCGACGACTTCGGTACCGGCTACTCGTCCCTCAGCTACCTGAAGTCGCTGCCGCTGGACAAGATCAAGATCGACAAGAGCTTCGTCCAGGACCTGCTCGACGATGACGACGACGCCACCATCGTCCGCGCCATCATCCAGCTCGGCAAAAGCCTGGGCATGCAGGTCATCGCCGAGGGCGTGGAGACGGCCGAGCAGGAGGCCTACATCGTTGCCCAGGGCTGCCACGAGGGTCAGGGCTACCACTACAGCAAGCCGCTGCCGGCCCGCGAACTGACCGCCTTCCTCAAACAGGCGCAACGCAACCAGGTCTCCATACTCTGAGGCCGACATCACGGTTGTCCGGGGACGACAAGGCGGGATTATTTCCGTGATGGCCTCTTTACATAAAATGCAAATCTTTCGCATTATGTCGCAGCTTTTTTTCGCGTGCGGCCTTCTGCACGCCTGTTCAACCCATCGACGCAGGAATTCGCCATGATTCGTATGCCTCTGGCCACCGCCAGTCTGTTGGCCATTGCCATCTCCCTCGCCGGCTGCGGCGATAGCAGCAAGGACAAGGCTGCCGCTCCGCAAGCCCAGGCTCCGGCAGCCGCCGCCACCCCGGCTGCTGCTCCGGCCGCCGCTGGCGCGGTTGACGAGGCTGCCGCCCAGGCCGTGGTCAAGCACTACAGCGAGATCGTCTATGCCGTGTACAGCGACTCGCTGAGCACCGCGAAAACCCTGCAAGGCGCGGTCGATGCCTTCCTCGCCAACCCGAACGACGACACCCTGAAAGCCGCCAAGGAAGCCTGGTTCGCCTCGCGCGTTCCGTACCTGCAGAGCGAGGCGTTCCGCTTCGGCAACACCATCATCGACGACTGGGAAGGTCAGGTGAACGCCTGGCCGCTGGACGAAGGCCTGATCGACTACGTCGACAAGAGCTACGAGCACGCCCTGGGCAACCCGGCTGCCAACGCCAACATCATCGCCAACACCGAGATTCAGGTCGGCGAAGACAAGATCGACGTGAAGGACATCACCCCGGAAAAACTGGCCACCCTGAACGAGCTGGGCGGTTCCGAGGCCAACGTCGCCACCGGCTACCACGCCATCGAATTCCTGCTCTGGGGCCAGGACCTGAACGGCACCGGCCCTGGCGCTGGCAACCGTCCGGCGTCGGACTACCTGGAAGGCAAAGGCGCTACCGGCGGCCACAACGACCGTCGCCGTGCCTACCTGAAGTCGGTGACCGACCTGCTGGTCAGCGACCTGGAAGAAATGGTCAAGAACTGGGCGCCGAACGTCACCGACAACTACCGCGCCAGCCTGGAGGCCGAACCGGTCGCCAACGGCCTGCGCAAGATGCTGTTCGGCATGGGCAGCCTGTCGCTGGGTGAACTGGCAGGCGAGCGCATGAAGGTTTCCCTGGAAGCCAACTCGCCAGAAGACGAGCACGACTGCTTCAGCGACAACACCCACTACTCGCACTTCTACGACGCCAAGGGTATCCGCAACGTCTACCTGGGCGAGTACACCCGTCCCGACGGCACCAAGCTGACCGGCCCGAGCCTGTCGTCGCTGGTGGCCAAGGTCGATCCGGCTACCGACAAGACCCTGCAGGACGACCTGGCGGCGACCGAAGCCAAGATCCAGATCATCGTCGACCACGCCCTCAAGGGTGAGCACTACGACCAACTGATCGCCGCCGACAACGCTGCCGGCAACCAGATCGTGCGTGACGCCATCGCTTCGCTGGTCAAGCAGACCGGCGCGATCGAACAGGCTGCCAGCAAGCTGGGCATCACCGACCTGAACCCGGACACCGCCGATCACGAATTCTGATCAGCGCCGGTAACGGACAAGAAAGGCGACCTTCGGGTCGCCTTTTTTATTGGCCGGTATCTGGCGGTGCCGCGGCTGGCCTCATCGCCGGCAACGCCGGCTCCCACAGGTACCGCGCCGAGCACAGATCCTGTGGCTTGCCCGAAACCTGTGGGAGCTGGCATTGCCAGCGATGAGGCCAACAGATCATTGCGCCTGGTCAAAACTCCCACAAACCTGACACCAATTTCATGCAGCAAACGCAAATCCCTCTTATTCACTTCGCCCGCTCCTGTTAAGCTTGCGGGCTGTTTTTTCGAACACCGCCCGGGATCGTCCATGCCCTCGTTGCTTCGCCGCCTTCTTCCACTGCTGCTGGCCTTGCCCCTGGCCGCCTGCGACGAAGCCCCGCGCTTCACCCAGGCCGAGCCGGGCGAAGCCCGTGCCGGTGGCGATACCACGGTGAACCGCGGCGACCGCGGGGCCTACCAGATGCCCGCCGCCAACCTGACGCCCGCCCGGCGCCTGGACTTCAACGTCGGCAACAGCTTCTTCCGCAATCCCTGGGTCATCGCCCCCTCCACCACCACCGCCCGCGACGGCCTCGGCCCGCTGTTCAACACCAACGCCTGCCAGAACTGCCATATCCGCGACGGCCGCGGCCATCCGCCGGAGCCCGGCGACAGCAACGCGGTGTCGATGCTGGTGCGCCTGTCGATTCCCGACCAGCCGGAATACGCCAAGCTCATCGAGCGCATGGGCATCGTTCCCGAGCCGGTGTATGGCGGCCAGTTGCAGGACATGGCGATCCCCGGCGTGGCCCCGGAAGGCAAGGTGCGGGTCGAGTACGAGCCGGTCAGCGTCGCCTTCAAGGACGGCACCCAGGTCGAATTGCGCCAGCCGAAGCTGATGATCACCCAGCTCGGCTACGGCCCGATGCACCCGGACACGCGCTTCTCCGCACGCATCGCCCCGCCGATGATCGGCCTCGGCCTGCTCGAAGCCATCCCCGAGGAGGCCATCCTCGCCAACGCCGATCCCGACGATCGCAACGGCGACGGAATCCGTGGCCGACCGAACCGGGTGTGGGACGATGCCGAACACAAGACCGTGCTGGGGCGCTTCGGCTGGAAAGCCGGACAACCAAACCTCAACCAGCAGAATGTCCACGCGCTGTCCGGCGACATGGGCCTGACCACCACCCTGCGCCCGTTCGACGATTGCACCGCGGCCCAGACCGCCTGCAAGGAAGCGCCCAACGGCAACGGCGCCAATGGCGAGCAGGAAGTCAGCGACAACATCCTGCGCCTGATCCTCTACTACACCCGCAACCTGGCCGTGCCCGCGCGCAAGGACGTCGATTCGCCCCAGGTGCTGGCGGGCAAGAACCTGTTCTACCAGGCCGGTTGCCAGGGTTGCCACACGCCCAAGTTCGTCACCTCGGCCAATGCCGCCGAGCCGGAACTGGCCAACCAGACCATCTGGCCCTATAGCGACCTGCTCCTGCACGACATGGGCCCGGGCCTCGCCGACCAGCGCAGCGAATTCGCCGCCGGCGGCCAGGACTGGCGCACCCCGCCGCTGTGGGGCATCGGCAAGAACCAGATTGTCAGCGGCCACACCCAGTTTCTTCACGATGGCCGGGCGCGCAACCTGCTCGAAGCCGTGCTCTGGCACGGCGGCGAAGCGGAGGCCGCCCGGCAACACGTCCTGACCTTCGATGCCAGCCAACGGGAAGCGTTGCTGGCGTTCCTGAATTCACTCTGAGAGAGGAACCGGACATGTTCCGTCCCAAGCTGTTGTTCACCAGCCTCGCCGCCCTCGCGCTGGGCGCCTGCTCGCCGCAAGACCCGCAGGCGGTGACCTCCGCCGCCATCGCCAAGCAGGTGATCATGCCGACCTACAGCCGCTGGGTCGAAGCCGACCGTCAGCTGTCTGTCAGCGCCCTGGCCTACTGCGAAGGCAAGGCCAGCCTGGAAACCGCCCGCGCCGACTTCCTCCACGCGCAGAAAGCCTGGGCCGAACTGCAACCGCTGCTGATCGGCCCGTTGGCCGAGGGCAACCGCGCCTGGCAGGTACAGTTCTGGCCGGACAAGAAGAACCTGGTCGGTCGCCAGGTCGAAGCCCTGGTCGGCGGCGACAAACCGGTGGACGCCGCCACCGTGGCCAACTCCAGCGTGGTGGTGCGCGGTCTGTCCGCCTACGAGTACATCCTCTTCGACAGCAAGCCGGACGCTGCCAACCCCGAGCAGAAGGCGCGCTACTGCCCGCTGCTGGTGGCCATCGCCGACTACCAGAAGACCTTCGCCGAAGACATCCTGAAGAACTGGAACAGCAGCAAAGGCATGCTCGCCCAGATGACCGAGTTCCCCAACGATCGCTACGCCGACTCCCACGAGGCCATCGCCGATCTGCTGCGCGCCCAGGTCACCGCCCTGGACACCCTGAAGAAAAAGCTCGGCACGCCGATGGGCCGCATGAGCAAGGGCATTCCGCAGCCGCTGCAAGCCGAAGCCTGGCGCAGCCAGTCGTCGCTGAAGAGCATCAGCGCCAGCCTGGCCGCAGCGCAGACCGTCTGGGTCGGCGTCGACAACAAGGGCCTGCGTGGCCTGCTGGGCAGCGACCAGAAAACCCTGGCGGACAAGATCGACGCCGCCTACGCTGCCTCGACCAAGCTGCTGGAAGGCAACCAGCGCACCCTCGACGAACTGCTCCAGGACGAAGCCGGTCGCCAGCAGCTCAACGCCATCTACGACAGCCTGAACGTGGTGCACCGCCTGCACGAAGGCGAGCTGGCCAAGGCGCTGAACATCCAACTCGGCTTCAACGCCAACGACGGTGACTGATCATGCTGCGACGCCAGGCCCTGAAACTCGGTAGCGTTCTGCTCAGCGCCCTGACCCTGGGCGGCTGGACCCTGCTGCGGCGAAAGGATCAGCCGCCACTGCTGCTGTCTGCCCGCGACGACGCGGACGGCCAGCATTACGCGGTCGGCTATCGCCTGGACGGCACCCAGGTGTTCGCCACCCGGGTGGCCCAGCGTTGCCACGACATCATCAATCACCCCGACCTGCCCATCGCCCTGTTCGTCGCCCGCCGACCGGGAACCGAAAGCTACCTGGTCGACTTGCGCGACGGGCGTCTGCTGCAGACCCTCGTGTCGCAGCCGAACCGGCACTTCTACGGCCATGCGGTAATCCACAAGAGCGGCGAATGGCTGTACGCCACCGAGAACGACACCACCGATCCGGGACGTGGCGTGCTCGGCGTCTACCGCTTCGAAGGCGAGCGCCTGGTGCATAGCGGCGAGATTTCCACCCACGGCATCGGTCCGCACCAAGTCAGTTGGCTGCCCGACGGGGAAACCCTGGTGGTGGCCAACGGCGGCATCCGCACCGAAGCGGAAAGCCGGGTGGAAATGAACCTCAACGCGATGGAGCCGAGCCTGGTGCTGATGCGCCGCGACGGCAGCCTGATCAGCAAGGAAACCCTTGGCCAGCAGATGAACAGCGTGCGCCACCTGGCCATCGGCAGCGATGGCACGGTGGTCGCCTGTCAGCAGTTCATGGGCGATGCCCACGAAACCGCCGAGCTGTTGGCGATCAAGCGCCCGGGCCAGCCCTTCGAGGCCTTCCCGGTGCCGGAGCACCAGCTGCAATCCATGGCCCAGTACACCGCCAGCGTTGCCGTGCACAGCGAGCTGCGCCTGGTGGCGATGACGGCGCCGCGGGCCAACCGCCTGTTCATCTGGAACCTCGACGACGCCAGCGTGAAACTCGATGCGCCAATGCCGGATTGCGCTGGCGTGGGTGCGGTGGCCGATGGCTTCGTGGTCACCTCCGGACAAGGCCGCTGCCGTCTCTACGACTGCCGCCAGGAAACCCTGGTCGGACAGCCGCTGCAATTGCCTTCGGGGCTGTGGGACAACCACCTGCATCTGGTCTGAAGACAGAACGCCGGGCGTAGGGCAAAAGGACTAAACTTCGCCAACTCGTATCCAAGGAAATGGACTTTATGCTGCGCCGTCGCATGCTGATCATGTTGGGCATCGTGCTGCTGATCGTGTTGATCCTGGGAGGCTATAAAGGCTTCTCGATCTACAAGCAGATCCAGATGTTCTCCGCACCGAAACCCGCCGTCAGCGTGGCGGCGACCGAGGCGCGGGAGCTCTCCTGGCAAAGTCGCTTGCCGGCGGTGGGCAGTCTCAAGGCGCTGCAGGGCGTCGATCTGAGCCTGGAAACCGATGGCACGGTGACCAAGCTGATGTTCGAGTCCGGCCAGCAGGTCAAGCAGGGCCAGCCCTTGCTGGAACTGGACGGCAAAGTGGAAACCGCCCTGCTCGGCACCGCCGAGGCGGACCTCAAGCTGGCGCAGATGGACTACGGTCGCGGCAGCCAGCTGGTGGGCAGCCAGGCCATCTCCAAGGGCGAATTCGATCGCCTGACTTCGCAGTTCCGCCGCAACCAGGCGGTGGTCGACCAGCTCAAGGCGTCCCTGGCCAAGAAAAGCATCGCCGCCCCCTTCAGCGGCACCATCGGCATCCGCCAGGTGGATGTCGGCGAGTACCTGCCCAGCGGCACGGTGATCGCCACCCTGCAGGACCTCAGCAGCCTCTATGTCGACTTCTCGGTGCCGGAACAGAGCCTGCCGAAAGTCGCGATCGGCCAGGATGTGCAGGTCGGCGTTGCCGCGTTCCCCGGCGAGGCCTTCGCTGCCCGGGTCAGCGCGATCAACCCCAAAGTCGAGGACGCCACCCGCAACGTGCTGGTGCGCGCCACCCTGGCCAACCCCGACGGCAAGCTGCTGCCGGGAATGTTCGCCAATGTCCAGGTGCTGCTGCCCAACCCGCGCAATGAAGTGGTGGTGCCGCAAAGCGCGGTGACCTACACCCTGTACGGCAATTCGGTGTACGTCGCGGTGCCGAAGAAGGCCGAGAACGGCGAGCCGGAGAAGGACGCCGACGGCAAGCCGGCACTGATGGCCGAACGGCGCTTCGTCGGCACCGGCGAACACCGTGATGGCCTGGTGGTGATCAGCAAGGGCCTGACGGCCGGCGAACAGGTGGTCACCGCCGGGCAGCTCAAGCTGACCCAGGGCGCGCATATCACCATCAGTCCGGACAAGACCCTGGAAAAACAACCGGACAGCCAGCCCGGCGCCAACTGACAAGGAGGCACCATGGCTTTTACCGATCCGTTCATTCGCCGTCCGGTGCTGGCCAGCGTGGTCAGCCTGCTGATCGTCCTGCTCGGCTTCCAGGCCTGGAGCAAGCTGCCGATCCGCCAGTATCCGCAGATGGAAAACGCCCTGATCACGGTGACCACCGCCTACCCCGGTGCCAACGCCGAGACCATCCAGGGCTACATCACCCAACCCATGCAGCAGAGCCTGGCCAGCGCCGAAGGCATCGACTACATGACCTCGGTGAGCCGGCAGAATTTCTCGGTGATCTCGATCTACGCGCGCATCGGCTCGGACAGCGACCGCCTGTTCACCGAGCTGCTGGCCAAGGCCAACGAGGTGAAGAACAAGCTGCCTCAGGACGCCGAAGACCCGGTGCTGAGCAAGGAAGCCGCCGACGCCTCGGCGCTGATGTACATCAGCTTCTACAGCAGCGAGCTGAGCAACCCGCAGATCACCGATTACCTGTCGCGGGTGATCCAGCCCAAGCTGGCCACTCTGCCGGGCATGGCCGAGGCGGAAATCCTCGGCAACCAGCTGTTCGCCATGCGCCTCTGGCTCGACCCGGTGCGCCTGGCCGGCTACGGCCTCAGCGCCAGCGACGTGACCGAGGCGGTGCGCCGCTACAACTTCCTCTCCGCCGCCGGCGAGGTGAAGGGCGAGTACGTGGTCACCAGCATCAACGCCAATACCGAACTGAAGTCGGCCGAGGCCTTTGCCAATATCCCGCTGAAGACCAACGGCAACAGCCGGGTCCTGCTCGGCGATGTGGCGCGGGTGGAGATGGGCGCGGAGAACTACGACACGGTCAGTTCCTTCGACGGCACGCCCTCGGTGTACATCGGCATCAAGGCCACCCCGGGCGCCAACCCGCTGGATGTGATCAAGGAAGTACGCAAGCTGATGCCGGAGCTGGAGGCGCAGTTGCCGCCCAACCTCAAGGCGTCCATCGCCTATGACGCGACCTTGTTCATCCAGGCCTCCATCGACGAAGTGGTGAAGACCCTGGTCGAGGCGGTGCTGATCGTGATCGTGGTGGTGTTCCTGTTCCTCGGCGCGTTCCGCTCGGTGCTGATCCCGGTGATCACCATTCCGCTGTCGATGATCGGCGTGCTGTTCTTCATGCAGTTGATGGGCTATTCGCTGAACCTGCTGACCCTGCTGGCGATGGTCCTGGCCATCGGCCTGGTGGTGGACGACGCCATCGTCGTGGTGGAGAACATCCACCGCCATATCGAGGAGGGCAAGACGCCGTACGAGGCGGCGCTGGAAGGCGCCCGGGAAATCGCCATGCCCGTGGTGTCGATGACCATCACCCTGGCGGCGGTGTATGCGCCGATCGGCTTCCTCGAAGGACTGACCGGTGCGTTGTTCAAGGAGTTCGCCCTGACCCTGGCCGGGGCAGTGATCATCTCCGGCATCGTCGCCCTGACCCTGTCGCCGATGATGTGCGCCAAGCTGCTGCGCCACGAAGAAAATCCCAGCGGCCTGGCCCATCGCCTCGACCTGATCTTCGACCGGCTCAAGCAGCGCTACCAGAAGATCCTCCACGCCACCCTGGATACCCGCCCGGTGGTGATCGTCTTCGGCGTCATCGTGCTCTGCCTGATCCCGGTGTTCCTCAAGTTCAGCACCTCGGAGCTGGCGCCCAACGAGGACCAGGGCATCATCTTCATGATGGCCACCGCGCCACAACCGGCCAACCTGGACTACCTGAACACCTACACCGACGAATTCACCAAGATCTTCAAGGAGTTCCCGGAGTACTACTCGTCGTTCCAGATCAACGGCTTCAATGGCGTGCAATCGGGGATCGGCGGCTTCCTGCTCAAACCCTGGGGTGACCGCCAGCGCACGCAGATGGAGTTGTTGCCGGAAGTCCAGGCCAGGCTCGACGGCATCGCCGGACTGCAGATCTTCGGCTTCAACCTGCCGGCCCTGCCGGGGACTGGCGAGGGCCTGCCCTTCGCCTTCGTGATCAATACGCCGAACGACTACGAGTCGCTGCTGGACGTCGCCCAGCGGGTCAAGGAGCGCGCCGAGAAGTCCGGCAAGTTTGCCTTCCTCGATATCGACCTGGCCTTCGACAAGCCGGAAGTGGTGGTGGACATCGACCGGGCCAAGGCGGCGCAGATGGGGGTGTCCATGGACGTGCTCGGCAGCACCCTGGCAACCCTGCTGGGCGAGGCCGAGATCAACCGTTTCACCATCGACGGGCGCAGCTACAAGGTGATCGCCCAGGTCGAGCGGGCCTACCGCGACAATCCCGACTGGCTGAACAACTACTACGTGAAGAACCAGGATGGGCAGATGCTGCCGCTGTCGACCCTGATCACCGTCAGCGATCGCGCCCGGCCGCGGCAGCTTAACCAGTTCCAGCAACTCAACTCGGCGATCATCTCGGGCTTCCCGGTGGTCAGCATGGGCGAGGCGCTGCAGGAAGTACGCAGCATCGCCCAGGAAGAAGCCCCGGCCGGCTTCGCCTTCGACTACGCCAGCTCGGCGCGCCAGTACGTGCAGGAGGGCAGCGCGCTGTGGGTGACCTTCGGCCTGGCGCTGGCAATCATCTTCCTGGTGCTGGCGGCGCAGTTCGAAAGTTTCCGCGACCCGCTGGTGATTCTGGTGACGGTGCCGATGTCGATCTGCGGCGCGCTGATTCCGCTGTTCCTCGGGCTGTCGAGCCTGAATATCTATACCCAGGTGGGGTTGGTCACGCTGATCGGGTTGATCAGCAAGCACGGCATCCTGATCGTCGAGTTCGCCAACCAGTTGCGTGAGCAAAAGGGGTTGTCGGTCAGGGAAGCGATCGAGGAAGCGGCGGCGATCCGCCTGCGCCCGGTGCTGATGACCACGGCGGCAATGGTGTTCGGCATGGTGCCGCTGATCATCGCCACGGGCGCGGGGGCGGTGAGCCGGTTCGATATCGGGATGGTGATTGCCACGGGGATGTCGGTGGGGACGCTGTTTACCCTGTTCGTGTTGCCGTGCGTGTATACCTTGCTGGCGAAGAAGGATGCACCGCGGACGGTCGAGCAGACCGTGTAAACAATTAGGGCCTCATCGCCGGCAACGCCGGCTCCCACAAGGTCTGGAACGCTGCGGACATTGTGGGAGCCGGCGTTGCCGGCGATGAGGCCCTCTTGGTTGAAACAGCCCTTCAGCCTTGAGCGCGAAGCCCCTGGCTCATGCCGAACAGAAACAGCAGCAGGTCATGGTCGGGCTGCGCCTGGACCTGCGGTTTCACCGCCCGCGGCAGTGGGCAGTGCGCGGACGCACTGATCACACCCGGACGAGGCTGGTCCCAGGCAGCCACCGCAGCGGTCGCGGTGGCCAGGGCAGCCAGGAGAAACAAACTTCGAGCTATTTCTAGTTTCATCACTCTAAACCTTTGACAGCGCTGCCAAACGCCATGCGGTAAAAGTAGAGCAGTTTTTCCCAGTCGGCGCCCTTGAACGACGAATGGCGGCGTAGCTGGCGCAGGTCATTGGCAGCGGCGCGGTGCTTGCTGATCCGCTTCCGGCACTTCTCCAGGTCCAGCAATGCCACTTCGGCCCTGGCCTGGTCACCCTCGCCCACTACCTTGACGAACACATGCTTCGAATAGAGGCAGCCGTGCTGCCAGTGCCCCATGTGCATGCGCGCCAGGTTGCGCGCCAGGTCTTCGAGAATACGGTCATGCAGGGCCTCGCCATGATGCTCGCGCCCTCCCTTGGCGTACCAGGTGTCGATTTCCTCGAAACCGTCCAGCGCCTCGCTGACCAACAGCGCTCGCCATTGACGGTCGGCATCGCGCTCGACGCCGCAATAGACGATGTTCGGAACCCGTACCCCGAGCTGTTCGCAACTGGTCAGCGCAGCGTATTCGCGCAAGACCGTGGGACGACCGAAGGGGTGCAACAGACTGCGGTAGATATGGCCGACCTGGCGTTTGGCATACAGCAGGTGCCCACTGTCGTCACGCAGGCGCTGTACTCCGCTTTCACCACCGCGGCGCTGATTGGGCTCTTCCACCCATTCACCCTGCTGCTGCCAGAAGTACTCGAATCGGTCATTGCCGGTGAGCCGGCCCGCGTCTGTCACGTCCATTCAATTCAACCCTTTCGTAATACGTAAACCCGCCACATGGCATAGAACGGCAGGAAGTCCATTCGTTCCTGGATGCGGAACCCCGACGCCTTGAATTCTTCTTCGACCGTGGCCGCAGGTAACACGAAGCGGTTCTGGTAACCCCCGCTTTCGCCACGCGCACTGCGTTGTGCTTCGAGTTTTTTCCGGCGCCACGCCTTGACGTTGCCATCAACCCACAGCGAAAGAATCACGCTATCACGCGTAACACGTTGAAATTCCTTAAGAATTTTCATCCTGTGAGAGGCTTCACCGATATGGTGGAAAAGACGCATGCAGAAAATGCTGTCGACGGCGTTATCAGGCAAGTCAATGTCGAACGCAGATGTCTGCAAGGGACGTACCCGTTCCACGATATTGGCCGGCTGCGAGCGGCAGGCGGTCTCCAGCATCGCCGCCGAGTTGTCGGCACCGATGATCACGCGGTTGGGCTTTTCCGCCAGCAGCGGCCAGAAACGACCGGCGCCGCAAGGCAGATCGAGGACCAGGCCGGGATCGCCCGCCAGGGTCAGGGCACGCCGGGCCAGTTGCTCGTCGCGCTGGTGGGACAGGCGCCGGGACAGGCTGGCCTGGTGCTTCTCATAGTATTCCTGGGCGTGCTGGCGGTCGTACTTGTCGGAAAACTCGAGTTTGATCGGACTGGACATGGGATACCTCCTGACTGCAATGCGCCCCACGTTACGTGGGGCAACGTTGCCGTCAGGTCATGTCCTTGTGAAAAAAACGTCAGATATAACCCGAGGTTTTACAAAGTATTACGCATCGTACTTCTCACTTCAGGCGTCCGGCGCCATGCCCTTGTCGCCCAGGCTGACATGGAAGCGGCAACCATGGGGCTGGGTTTCACTGAGGCTGACCACCCAGCCCTGGTCGTCGCAGATCCGTTGCACCAGGGACAGGCCGAGCCCCAGGCCCTCGCCGCGCTTTTCACCGCCACGCACGAACGGCTGGAACATCGCCTCGCGCTGCTCCTCGGGAATACCGACGCCGCTGTCCTCGACGGTAAATCCGTCGGCTTCGAGGGTCAGGCGGATAAAGCCCTCGTCGGTATAGTGCGCCGCGTTGCGCAGCAGGTTGCCCATCACCGAATGCAGGAAGGTCGCGTTATACAGCGTCGGCGACAGGCCGTTGACCACAAGGCTCAGCTTCAGGCCTTTCTGCTCGATGGTATCGCGCCATACACCGATCAGTTCGTCGCTGACCTCTTTCAGGGTCGTGCGCGAGGCCACCGCGCCTTCATCACGCTGGGCCCGGGCGAGCATCAGGAAGGTCTTGACCAGTTCGCGCATTTCCTCGGTGGCACGGGCAATCCGCTCCACCTGGGCGCGTGCCCGGGGATCGAGGCCGGGATACTCCATCAACAGCTCGCAGGAGCTGGCGAGCACCATCAGCGGCGTGCGCAGTTCATGGCTGACGTCACTGGTGAACAGACGTTCACGGGTCAGGGCGTCACGCAGGCGGCCGAGGGTCGCGTCGAACGCCACAGCCAGTTGTCCCACTTCGTCCGCGGCGTAATCAGGTGCCAGTGGTGGCGCCAGGCCGAGCAACTGGTCGCGATGACGGACCTGCCGGGCCAGGCGAATCACCGGCGCCATTACCCGCCGCGCCAGGACCCAGCCGAGGAACACCGCCAGCGCCAGGCTGAGCACGAAGCCCACCACCACCACGGCGAACAGCACCCGCTCGCGCTCTTCGAAGTCGCTCTGGTCCTGCAACAGCACATAGCGGCGACCATCCACCACTTCAACCATGGCGTGGTAGGACAGATGTTCGCGGAATACCTCGTGGAACCCCGGATTGAGATGGCGCAGGTCCGACGGCAAGGCGAAGTCGTCGCGGCCACCGCTGTAGTAGAACAACTGGTCCGGGCGCGGCCGATGGCTCCATTCACTGACGCTGTCCATCAGCAGCAAGCGCTGCAGGTCACCGCCCAGCACCGAGGAAATCAAGCGTTCCTCCACCAGGTGCACGGTGGCGACGATACCGAAGGCGAACGCCCCGGCCACCAGCGCGCTCATCAGCGCGAAGGCGATGATGATCCGTTGCGCAAGGCTCTGCTTAAACTCCATCACGGCCCTCGGCCAGGCGATAACCGACACCATGCACGGTATGCAGCAGCGGTTTGTCGAACGGCTTGTCGATGACCTGGCGCAGTTGGTGAACGTGGCTGCGCAGGCTGTCGCTGTCGGGGCAGTCGTCGCCCCACAGGGCATCTTCCAGCACCTCACGACGCAACACATGGGGGCTCTTCTGCATCAGCACGGCCAACAGCTTGAGACCGACCGGGTTGAGCTTGAGGTGACGGCCCTGGCGGGTGACTTCGAGCGTATCGAGGTCATAGCTCAGGTCGCCCACCTGCAGGCTGCGCCGCCCGCCACCCTGGGCACGACGCAACACCGCTTCGATGCGGGCAGCCAGTTCGGAGAGGGCGAACGGCTTGAGCAGGTAATCGTCGGCACCGGAGCGGAAGCCCTGGAGGCGATCATCCAGTTGGTCGCGGGCGGTGAGCATGATCACCGGGGTATCGCGGCGGGCATCTTCGCGCAGGCGCTTGCACAGGGTGTAGCCATCGATGCCGGGCAGCATGATGTCGAGGACGATCAGGTCATAGTGCTCGGTGGCCGCCAGGTGCAGGCCGGACAGACCATCCTGGGCGCAATCCACGGTATAGCCCTTGAGCCCGAGGTAGTCGGCCAGGTTGGCCAGGATATCGCGATTGTCTTCAACCAATAGAATGCGCATGGCGTCCCTCTCGTGTACGTCTGCCCGGGTCTGGCTGAACCCATGGCCTTGTGGTGGCGCAGCTTACGGTCATAGTAGACAACCCGCTAGGCCATTCGACCGATATTGTCACCTGACGTTTTTTTCACGACTGATTCACGAACACCCCATGCGGCAAGGTGGAAAATCGCCGGTTGTCTCAGTCCCGTCAGGATCGCCCCATGCCCGCAACCGCCGATCTGCGCCCTTCGCGCCCGCTCAATCCCTGGATTGTCCTGGGTATTCCCCTGTTAACCGCCGTGGTCCTGATTCTCCTGGAACTGACCGACCTGGACATGATCCTGGCCAACCAGCTCTTCGATCACAGCACCGGCCAGTTCATCGGTCGCCACAGCTACTTCCTGGAAGACATCCTGCATGACCGGGCCAAGCAGGTGGTGATCGGCTTCAGCGTCCTGGCCATCCTCGGCTTCCTTGCCAGCATGGTCGTGCAACGGCTGAAGCCGATTCGCCGCGAACTGGGTTGCCTGGTCCTGGCGATGGGCCTGTCCACCGGCTTCGTCACCCCGCTCAAGGCCGTGACTGCGGTGCAGTGTCCGTGGAGCCTGAGCGAATTCGGGGGCCAGGAAACCTACAGCAAGCTGCTGGAAGCACGGCCGGATACCGACAAGCCTGGCCGTTGCTGGCCAGGGGGACATGCGGCCACCGGTTTTACCCTGTTTGCCCTGTTCTTCGTGCTGCGTGATCGCCGCCCGCGCCTGGCCAGGGCCGCCCTGCTCTTCGCCTTCACCCTGGGCACGGTGTTCTCCATCGGGCGCATGCTGCAAGGTGCGCACTTCTTCTCGCACAACGTCTGGACGGCGGTGTTCTGCTGGTTGATCGGGCTGGGTTGTTATTACCTGGTGCTGTATCGCCGGCAGGCGCCGGTTGAAAGTGCTGCTGCCAGCAAGGTGGCGCAGGCGGGATAGTTTTCAAGCGATGCGAAAGTTGTGAGTCCGCGTCAAGCTTTCTTGCAGGCAAAAAAAAGCCCCGCATCTAGCGGGGCTCTTTTTTGCAGCAGGGTGAGGCTGGCTTACATCATGCCGCCCATGCCACCCATACCGCCCATGCCACCCATGTCTGGCATGCCGCCAGCTGCCTTGTCTTCAGGCAGGTCGGCAACCATGGCTTCGGTGGTGATCATCAGACCGCCGATCGAGGCCGCGGCTTGCAGAGCCGAACGGGTTACCTTGGCTGGGTCCAGGATGCCCATTTCGATCATGTCGCCGTACTCGCCGGTAGCAGCGTTGTAACCGAAGTTGCCCGAACCTTGCTTGACCTTGTCGACCACCACGCTTGGCTCGTCGCCGGCGTTGGCAACGATCTGGCGCAGTGGCGCTTCAACAGCGCGGCGCAGCAGAGCGATACCGACGTTCTGGTCTTCGTTGTCGCCACGCAGGTCAGCGATCGCTTGCAGCGAGCGAACCAGGGCAACACCACCGCCAGGTACCACGCCTTCTTCGACGGCTGCACGGGTAGCGTGCAGGGCGTCTTCAACGCGGGCTTTCTTCTCTTTCATTTCAACTTCGGTGCCGGCACCGACCTTGATCACGGCAACACCGCCAGCCAGCTTGGCCAGACGCTCTTGCAGTTTTTCACGGTCGTAGTCGGAAGAAGTCTCTTCGATCTGGGCACGGATCTGCTTGACGCGAGATTCGATGTCGGCTTCTGCACCAGCACCGTCGATGATGGTGGTGTTTTCCTTGGACAGGGTTACGCGCTTGGCGTTGCCCAGGTGCTCCAGGGTAGCGGATTCCAGGCTCAGGCCGATTTCTTCGGAGATCACGGTACCGCCGGTCAGGACGGCGATGTCCTGCAGCATGGCCTTGCGGCGGTCGCCGAAGCCAGGTGCCTTGACCGCAGCGACCTTGACGATGCCGCGCATGTTGTTGACCACCAGGGTGGCCAGCGCTTCGCCTTCGACGTCTTCAGCCACGATCAGCAGCGGACGGCCGGACTTGGCAACGGCTTCCAGGACTGGCAGCAGTTCGCGGATGTTGGAGATCTTCTTGTCGACCAGCAGCAGCAGCGGGCCTTCCAGCTCGGCAACCATGGTGTCCGGCTTGTTGACGAAGTAAGGGGACAGGTAGCCACGGTCGAACTGCATGCCTTCCACGACGGACAGTTCGTTTTCCAGGCCCGAGCCTTCTTCGACGGTGATCACGCCTTCTTTACCGACTTTTTCCATGGCTTCGGCAATGATGTCGCCGATGGAGTTGTCGGAGTTGGCGGAGATGGTGCCTACCTGAGCGATGGCCTTGGAGTCGGCGCATGGCTTGGACAGGGCTTTCAGTTCCTTGACGATGGCCAGGGTGGCCTTGTCGATGCCGCGCTTCAGGTCCATCGGGTTCATGCCGGCGGCAACCGATTTCAGACCTTCGCTGACGATGGCCTGGGCCAGTACGGTAGCGGTGGTGGTACCGTCACCGGCTTCGTCGTTGGCCTTGGAGGCAACGTCTTTCAGCAGCTGGGCGCCCATGTTTTCGAAGGCGTCTTTCAGCTCGATTTCCTTGGCGACGGAAACGCCGTCCTTGGTGATGGTCGGAGCGCCGAAGCTCTTGGCCAGGACCACGTTGCGGCCTTTCGGGCCCAGGGTCGCTTTTACCGCGTCAGCCAGTACGTTGACACCAACGAGCATTTTCTTGCGGGCGGAATCGCCGAATTTTACGTCTTTAGCAGCCATGATCGTTTAATCCTTGAATACTTTGGAGTAACGGGAAACCAGCGGAATCAAGCTTCGACAACGGCGAGGATTTCGTTCTCGCTCATTACCAGCAGGTCTTCGCCGTCAACTTTCACAGTGTTGCTGCCCGAGTAAGGGCCGAAAACCACTTTGTCACCCACTTTCACGGCCAGCGCGCGCACTTCACCGTTGTCCAGGATGCGACCGGTGCCGACGGCGACGACTTCGCCACGGTTTGGCTTCTCGGTGGCCGAGCCTGGCAGAACGATACCGCCAGCGGTTTTCGATTCTTCTTCGCTGCGGCGGATAACGACGCGGTCATGCAGAGGACGAAGCTTCATTGTCGATCTCTCCTGATTGTGGTTTTCATCGGCCGGTATCGGTACCGGCGGGTGGATGCTTCCGGCGTTGCCGGTCGGGGTTCGCGTGGGCGAACCACCTTTGTCTTTGCCTGGTGCGGATGCCCAGAAACCTTGCGGTGACCCATACATAGGGGCACGTGGAAGGATTACAAGGCTCGCAAATGATTTTTTTTGCAATGAAAGGCCGGGAATGAAAAACGGCCCCTGCGGGGGCCGTGTTCATTAGCGGTGCAACGATCAGGAGTCGCGGTGCTCGTACTCGCCTTCGATCACGTTCGGCTGCCGTGGATTGCGCCCTTGAGCGCCCGGCTGGCCATTATTGAACTCATCGGCGAACGCCCGCTGGCGCATGGCCTGGGCTTCCGCGCGCTGGCGCAGCTTGCGGCCGAGCAGACGGCGGACGAACGGCAGCAGCAGAACCAGGCCGAACACGTCGCTGATAAAGCCCGGGATCAGCAGCAGACCGCCGCCCAGCGCCAGCATCAGGCCGTGGAACATGTCCTCGGCGGGCATTTCGCCACGCTGCAGGCTGTCACGGGTACGCAGCGCGGTGGCCAGGCCGGCCACCCGCACCACCAGCAGGCCCAGGGCCGAGCCGGCGAAGATCAGCAGCAGCGCGGCAAAGAAGCCGATGGAACTGCTCACCTTGAAAAAGACGTACAACTCAAGGATCGGGAAAACGAGAAACAACAGTAGAAAGGCACGCATCGAGGTTTCCTCAGCGGAAGACATCTTCCAATAGACCCCAGATGGTAACTTTAGCTCTCGATTTCAAGCCTCGGCAGCCTGCGCCTCTGGCCATTTGTCGGCGTGGGCCAGCAAAACCAGGGCTTCGCGAACTTGTGTCGGCGTGTTGCAAGGCTCGGGGAAGGCCAGCCAGTACAGTGCCTGACCGATACGCAGGTGCATGCCCTCGCTGTCGATTCCGGCCAGTTGCGCCGGCACCGAGCTCGGCAAACCGCTGAGCTCGACGTAGTGGGCGATGGCCTTGGCGTGGTCGCTGTTCATGTGCTCGACCATGCTCAGCTCGGCCTTGCCGGCGAAAGGATTGGCCAGGGTCAGCTGGTCGATCCAGTGGATCGCGCCAAAGCCGCCGATATAGCGGTGGCGCACCGGCTGCAGCACCCAGAAGTCGAAATCATGGGCGCTGTGGTAATTGCGCGACTCGGGGAAGTAACGGTAGTAACGCTCGGCGGCGGCTTCGATGGCCTCTGCCTGCTCCAGCTTGCGCGCCTCGGCCAGCACGGTCAGGCGGCCTACCGCCTGGACGTCCTCGGCACCCCGCTCACCCACCAGCAGCGAGCATTTCGGGTCCTTCTGCAGGTTGTGGGTGTGCTGGGCGATGCGGCTGATCAGGATCAGCGGATTGCCATCGGCATCCAGGCAGTACGGCACCACGGAGCCGAACGGAAAGCCGGGCATCGACTTGGAATGGGTCGAGAGCACCCCGCGGTACTCTTTCAACAGCAATTCTCGGGCTGGCCTGGCGACGTTGGCGCTCACGTGTGCACTCCTGGAAAAACGGACCGCCCGGCACGGGCGGCGATAGCGACAAGCTAATCATTATCGTTGCCGATGCCAAGGGGCCGTTTCCCCCTGCCGCGTTACCAGGTCACGCCGAAACCGGCGGTGTAGCGGGTCTTTTCCAGGTCGCTGTCGTCAGTACCGCTGATGATGTCCCTCTCCGCCTTGAGGTTCAGCGAGGCCCACTCGGTGACCTTGTAGCGCAGGCCCACTTCGGCATCCAGGCTGTAGTCGGCGACACCACCCAGCGGCTTGCCGACTTCACCATTGGTGAACAGCTCGACGCTCTTGCCGATCAGGAAGCGGTTGTAGTTCCACTTCATGCCGATGGAATAGAAGTTGTCCTTGCCGCCGTCGGCATATTCGTAGTCGGTGCGGTTGAGCAACGAGCCGAGGGAGAAGGCGCCCAGCTCGTCATCCCAGAACTGGTAGCCCGGGCCGGTACCGACGGTACGCTGGCGCGCCAGGTCTTCGATATGGTCGCGCTTGTATTCGAGGCGCCCCTGCCAGAACCACTTCTCGGTGATGAAGCGGTCGAGGGCGTACTCGGCGCTCCAGTTGTTGGTGGTGGTGACATCGTCCTTGCTGTCGCGGTTGTATTCGCCCTCGGCGTTATGCCGCCAGCGACCGTGACGGGCGGTGGTCTTGAAGTCGACGTCGTAGTCGTCGGTGTTGCTCTCGGCGCGCTTGTAGTCCAGGGCCAGGTCGACGTTGCCTTTCCAGATCAGGTCCTCGACCATCGGCTTGGGTTTCATGATCTGCTGGATGCTGGCCAGCTCGACGGTCTTCGGCGCCTCGCCATTGGCCAGGGTCACCTTGCCGGCGTCCGCCGCAGTGAGGGACTTGGCCCGCTCGCCGCTGTATTCGTCCTGCTTGACCAGCAGTTCCTGGTCGCTTTCCAGGGTCTTGACCTGCTTCCAGTCGAGGGCGATCGAACCGCCGTAGGGGGTCTCCAGCAGCAGCTTGCCGCCATCGAACACCTTGATCTTGCCGCTCAGGCGGTCACCGTTCTTCATCCATACGGTATCGGCGAGAGCCGGCGCGCAAGCGCCGACCAATGCAAGGCACAACAGGGTTCTAGAATACATAGGCAATACTGGAATTCAGGTTCGCGAAAAAAGTCGGGCATTATCCGGATGCCCGAGACCAGAGCAAGGAAAGACCCGATCAATGCCAATGAGTTCAATTACCAGGTATTTCCCCGCATGCCCCAGCCCGGCGGAAACACGCGTATGAGTGTGGCTCCCGACATGACCCAGGAAAACAACGAGAGCCGACGAACGGCGCTCTACCTGGTGCTGGACCAGATCCCGCCGGGCAAGGTAGTCAGCTACGGCGAACTGGCCCAGATGGCCGGGCTGGGCCGCGCTGCGCGCTGGGTCGGACGCACGCTGAGCCAGTTGCCCGCCGATACCCGCCTGCCCTGGCACCGGGTGCTGGGCGCTGGCGGCCGGCTCAGTCTTCAGCCGGGAACGCCATCGGGCGAGGAACAAAGGGCGCGCCTGCGCGCCGAAGGGGTCGGCCTGCGCAATAATCGCGTCGATATGTCGCGCCATGGCTGGCGCCCAATGGATCACAACAGTTAGAGTGCGCGCTTTGTGTTCGTAATCTTGAGGCAGATGTTGGCCCATGCCCCGTAAAACCTGGCGCGCTGCGCTCGCTGCCTATGCCAGCCCGTCGACCGTGGTGCTCCTGCTGCTCGGCTTCGCCGCCGGCCTGCCTTACATGTTGGTGTTCTCGACGCTTTCGGTCTGGTTGCGCGAGGCCGGGGTGGCCCGCGAGACCATCGGCTATGCGAGCCTGATCGGCCTGGCCTACGCCTTCAAGTGGGTCTGGTCGCCGCTGCTCGACCAATGGCGCCTGCCACTGCTCGGCAAGCTCGGGCGGCGGCGCTCCTGGCTGGTGCTGTCGCAGATCCTGGTAGTGATCGGCCTGATCGGCATGGGCTTCTGCGACCCGCAGAAGCATCTGTCCTGGCTGATCGCCCTGGCGGTGCTGGTGGCCTTCGCCTCCGCTACCCAGGACATCGCCGTCGACGCCTACCGCCTGGAAATCGCCGACGATCAGCGCCAGGCCGCCCTCGCCGCCAGCTACATGGCCGGCTACCGGGTCGCCGCCCTGCTCGCCACTGCTGGCGCGCTGTTCTTCGCCGAATGGTTCGGCTCCACCGGTTTCAGCTACATGCACAAGGCCTGGACCGGCACCTACGTGCTGTTCGGCGTGATGATGCTGCCCGCGGTGATCACCACCCTGCTGATGCGCGAACCGCCGGTATCGCTGCGTACCCAGTTGCAGGCCGCCCGCTATGGCTTCACCCATCAGCTGATGTCGGTATTCGTGCTGATCGTGCTGCTGGTCTCGGTCCCGGCGATGTTCACCCAGTTGTACAACACCGATTTCGCCAGCGTGCTGTTCGAAGGTGTCAGCCTGCTCGACCTGCTCCTGGAAGACCGCGCCTTCCTGCGCGCCATCCTCTACACCACCCTGACCTGCCTGTGCCTGTCGTCCATGGGCCGCCGCGGCCTGGCGCCGGTGCTGACCCCGGTCAACGACTTCATCCACCGCTACCGCTGGCAGGCACTGCTGCTGCTTGGCCTGATCGCCACCTACCGCATGTCGGATACGGTGATGGGCGTGATGGCCAACGTGTTCTACATCGACCAGGGCTTCACCAAGGACCAGATCGCCAGCGTCAGCAAGATCTTCGGCCTGATCATGACCCTGCTCGGTGCCGGCGTCGGCGGCCTGCTGATCGTGCGCTTCGGCATCCTGCCGATCCTGTTCATCGGCGGTGCTGCCTCGGCCGCCACCAACATCCTGTTCCTGATGCTCGCCGACATGGGCCCGAACGTGGAAATGCTGGTGGTGACCATCTCCCTCGACAACTTCAGTTCGGGCCTGGCCACCTCGGCCTTCGTCGCCTACCTGTCGAGCCTGACCAACCTGAAGTTCTCCGCCACCCAGTACGCCCTGCTCAGTTCGATCATGCTCCTGCTGCCACGCCTGATCGGCGGTTACTCGGGTGTGCTGGTGGAGAAGTTCGGCTATCACGACTTCTTCCTGATCACCGCCCTGCTCGGGGTGCCGACCCTGATCCTGATCGCCCTGCACTGGCACCAGGAGATCCGCCGCGGCAAGGAGCCGGAGCAACAGGCAGAACAGCCGACCAGCGCCCCCGTCAGCGAACAGCAGCAGCCCTGATCAAGGCTGCTGCTTCAACACTCCCCGCAGCGGCCACAGCGCCAGCACACCCGCCACCGCCGAGGCCAGGGCAAAGGCCAGCAGGCTGGCGCCGGCGCCGAACATCGCCATCACCACGCCACCCAGACCCAGCAGGGCGATGGTGATCATCCCCAGCATGGCCGAAACCAGCCCCTTGCTCTGTTCGCTGCTGAACAGGGTCATGCGGTACAGCACGGCGTTGCCGATGCCCAGGCCCAGCGCATAGATCGACAGGCCGACCACCAGGCTCGGCACGCTCGGATGGATCCAGGTCGCCAGCAACGCCGCCGCCAGCCCGATCAGGAACGGCCAGAGGGCACCACGCACCAGAGACGTCAGCGGATAGCGATCGGCGATGCGGTTGATGATCAGATTGCCGAGGATCAGCCCGCCGAACACCGGCAACTGCCACAGGGCGTATTCCATCTTGCTCAGGCCCTCGTCAGTGATCAGCAGCACCGGCGACAGGCCGATCCAGCCGATCAGCGGCAGGCCGATCAGGCCCAGGGCGGCACTGCCGGCGACGAAGCGGCGATTGCCGAGCAACTGCGCATAGCCGGACAGCAACGGCAGCAGATGAATCGGCTGGAACGCCAGGCGTGAACCATCACGCCGTTCGACACCCAGGGTCTCCGGCATGAAGCGATACAAGGCAAACCAGGTCAGCACGGCGCTGATGCCGAACAGCACGAACAGCCAGCGCCAGGACACCCACTCCAGCAGCAGCGTGCCTACCAACGGCCCGAGCAGTGGCGAGAGCAGCGCGATATTGGCCAGCAGCGCCATCATCCGCACCGCGTCGGCCTCGCTGAACGCCTCGTTCAATGCCGGGTAGCTGACCGTGACCACAAAGCCCAGGCCGATGCCCTGCAACAGGCGCAGCAGGTTGAAGACTTCGATGCCATCGGCCCAGTAGGTGAGCAGGCACATCACGCAGAAAAATGCGCAGCCGCCGAGCAGCAGTGGTCGCCGGCCATAGCGGTCGGCCAGCGGACCGATCAGCCATTGCAGTACCACCCCACCCAGCAGGTAGAGATTCAAGGCATGGGGAATGTACTCGGGGCTGGCCTGCAGGTCGGTCACTACCTGCGGCATGGCCGGCATGACCACGTCACTGACGAGGTAGGTAAGCAATTCGAACAGGGCCAGGGTCAGGGCGAAGCACAGGGCCCTGAACGGCGTGATATTGAGCAGCGGAGTCATGATTCGGTCGGCAGTTGCAAAAGAGACCGGCTTGTATGCCAGAAAAGCCTGTCGGACCGATAGTGTGGAGAGGTGAAGAAGTGTAATGCCTTGCGGGCCTCATCGCCGGCAACGCCGGCTCCCACAGGGTCCGCGTACACCGACGAACCCTGTGGGAGCTGGCATTGCCAGCGATGAGGCCATCAGCAACAACACAAGGCTGCTTACTGGGCCGCAGTCTCCTGCACCACTCGAATCACCCGTTGCGGAAAGGGAATGTCGATCCCCTCGCTTTTCAGGCGGTCACGGGCATGCTCGTTGAGCATGAACATCACATCCCAGTAGTCCGCGGTATTCACCCAGATACGCAGTGAAACCGTGATCGCACTGTCGCCCAGGGTCGCGACCACCGCCTGCGGCGCCGGGTCCTTGTGCACCCGTGGGTCGTTGTTGGCCAGGTCGAGCAGGACGTTGCGCGCCTTCTGCAGGTCGGCTTCGTAGTCGACGCCGACGTCGAACACCACCTTGCGGGTCGGCTGGCGGTTGTAGTTGGTGATGATGCCGTTGGACAGATTGCCGTTGGGCACGATCACCGTCTTGTTGTCACCGGTGCGCAGCACGGTGTGGAAGATCTGGATGCTGTCCACGGTGCCGCTGACACCCTGGGCCTCGATCCAGTCGCCCAGGCGGAACGGGCGGAACAGCAGGATCAGCACGCCACCGGCGAAGTTCGCCAGGCTGCCCTGCAAGGCCAGGCCGATGGCCAGGCCGGCGGCACCGATGGCGGCGACGAAGGAAGTGGTTTCCACGCCGATCATCGACGCCACGCTGACGAACAGCAGGATCTTGAGGACGATGTTGGCGAGCGTGCTGATGAAGCCTTGCAGTGCCTTGTCGGAATTGCGGATCGCCACCAGGCGCCCGAGTTTGTTGGTCACCTTGTTGATCACCCACCAACCCACGGCCAGGGTGATCAGCGCCAGTGCCAGGCGGCTGCCGTATTCCATGATCAATGGAATCCAGGTCTGCGAAGTCCTGACCAGTTGATCGACCTCGGCGTTCAAATCCATCGTTGTGTTCTCCTCGCCGTGCGGCAAAAAACTGTGAAAAAGGTGCCGCAAACGATTCAGCGGCCCCAGCAACCTCGGACGCCATCAAAACGCCAAGGTTCCGGAGCCGGGACCATCAATCGCGGAAATTGTTGAACTGCAGGGGCATGCCGAACTCCTTGGCACGCAGGGCGGCGATGCATTCCTGCAGGTCGTCGCGCTTCTTGCCGGTAACGCGGATCTGCTCGCCCTGGATGGCGGCCTGGACCTTGAGCTTGGCGTCCTTGATATGGGAAACGATCTTCTTCGCCAGCTCTTTATCGATGCCTTCCTTGAACACCGCTTCCTGCTTCATTTCCTTGCCGGAAGCGTAGGCGTCCTTCAGTTCCAGGCACTGGACATCGATCTTGCGCTTGACCAGGGCCAGACGCAGGATCTCGACCATGGCCTCCAGCTGGAATTCGGCTTCGGCAGTGAGCACGACGGTCTGGTCCTTTTCCTTGAACTCGAAGCTGCCCTTGCCCTTCAGGTCGTAGCGGCGGTCCAGCTCCTTGATGGCGTTTTCCACGGCGTTGGTGACTTCGTGCTTGTCCAGTTCCGATACCACGTCGAACGACGGCATACCTTGCTCTCCAAAAAATAAAAGGTGCGCTGGCGCCCCTTGCAGTGGGGAGCGCGATGGAGCGCACCGGGTTTGACGGTTAAAATGCGGGCTCATTATAAACGCTTGGGAAACGCTGATGAGCAGCACCTGGCATATTCTCGGCGCCGGTAGCCTCGGCAGCCTCTGGGCCTGCCGCCTGGCCCGGGCTGGCAGGCCGGTTCGCCTGATCCTGCGCAGCCCGCAACGCCTGCAATCCTACGCAGCGACGGGCGGCCTGACCCTGGTCGAGCAAGGCCGACCGACGACCTTCGACATTCCCGCCGAAACCCTCGATGCCGACACGCCGATCCGCCGCCTGCTGGTGGCCTGCAAGGCCTATGACGCGGAAAAGGCCGTGGCCAGCATCGCCGGGCGCCTCAGTCCGGACGCCGAAGTGATCCTGTTGCAGAACGGCCTGGGCAGCCAGGACGAGGTCGCCGCCCGCGTGCCACAGGCCCGCTGCATCTTCGCCTCCAGCACCGAAGGCGCCTTCCGCGAGGACGACTGGCGGGTGAATTTCGCCGGCCACGGCTTCAACTGGCTGGGTGATCCGGCCAATCCCCTGGCCCCGACCTGGCTCGACGACCTCACCCAGGCCGGCATTGCCCATGAATGGACCCCGGATATCCTCACCCGTCTGTGGCGCAAGCTGGCACTGAATTGCGCGATCAATCCGCTGACCGTGCTCTACGACTGCCGCAACGGCGGGTTGGCCGAACACCGTTGCGAAGTCGCCACCTTGTGCGCCGAGCTGGCCGAACTGCTGCAGCGCTGCGGCCAGCCCCAGGCCGCCGAAGCACTGGAAAGCGAAGTGCAACGGGTGATCCAGGCCACCGCGGCGAACTACTCTTCGATGTACCAGGATGTGCGCAACGGCCGTCGCACCGAGATCCACTACCTGCTCGGCCACGCCTGCCGCAGCGCGACCCGTCACGGCCAAGCGCTGCCGCATCTGGAACGGCTCTATCGACGCCTGGTCGAATACCTCGACGGCCACGGATTGCCCAGCGACTGAGGGCAGCGTTACCCTGCCCCTTCACCCACAGGACCACGCCTTCACCATGCCCTTGCGCGAACGCCTGGAAAACCTGCCGGTCGGCCAGAAACTGCTGGCCGCCCTGCTGGTGCTGCTGATCACCATCCTGCTGGTGGCCAACCTGACCTTTATCAGCGCCGCCTACTGGATCTCCCAGGAGGCCATGGCGCCCCAAGCCCTGCAGACCATCGGTCGGCTGGTGTCGAGCCCGCAACTGGCGCAGCAGGCGACCGACTCGCCGGAAGCCGCCAATCGCCTGCTCGACGAGCTGGACACCTACACCCCGCTGCGCGCCGCGGCGCTCTATGGCTCCGACGGCAAGCTGCTGGCGCAGTTGCAGCACGGTGAGCCGATCGCCCTGCCCAAGCGCTTTCGCAATATCGAAGGCTGGCGCCTGACCGAATTCCGCAGTACCCAACTGGTGCGCCTGTCCCGCCCCGGCAGCCCGCCCGGGCATCTGCTGCTGGTCGCCAGCAGCGAACTGCCCACCGCCTTCTACACCGGTACCCTGACTGCGAGCCTGGGCATCCTGGTGTTCAGCGTGCTGTTGTGGATGATCATCGCCCGGCAGATCAAGCGCCTGATCACCCAGCCGATCTACCAGCTCGAACAGCTGTCGCGCCAGGTGACCCGGGAAGAGAACTACGCCCTGCGCGCCAGCCCCGGCAACCACGACGAGATCGGCAGCCTGGCCGAGGCCTTCAATACCATGCTGTCGCGTATCGAGGCCCGGGAGCAGCAGCTCAAGCGCGCCCGCGACGAGTTCCAGCAGGCCTACGACCAGGCCCAGGGACTGGCCGAGGAAACCCGCCACACCAACCGCAAGCTGGAACTGGAAGTGCAGGTGCGCGGCAAGATCGAGCGCAAGCTCACCGGCTTCCAGAACTACCTCAACAGCATCATCGACTCGATGCCCTCGGCGCTGATCGCCCTCGACGAACAACTCTACGTGACCCAGTGGAACCAGGAGGCCAGCAGCCTTTCCGGGACGCCGCTGGACGAAGCGCTGAACCAGCCGATCTTCCTTGCCTTCGAACCGCTCAAGCCGTTTCTGCCGCAGCTCAAGGAAAGCGTCGAGAAGCACCGGGTGGCCAAGATCGAACGGGTCACCTGGACCCGCGACGACGACCCCCGCCACTACGCCCTGACCTTCTACCCGCTGATGGGCGGCGGCGGCCGTGGCGTGGTGATCCGCATCGATGACATCACCCAGCGCCTGTCGCTGGAGGAAATGATGGTGCAGTCGGAGAAGATGCTCTCGGTGGGCGGTCTGGCGGCGGGCATGGCCCACGAGATCAACAACCCGCTGGGGGCGATCCTGCACAACGTGCAGAACATCCGCCGGCGCCTGTCGCCGGACCTGCCGAAGAACCTGGAAGCCGCGAGCGAAACCGGCATCGACCTGGGCACGGTCAACCACTATCTGGAGGAGCGCCAGGTTCCGCAGTTGCTCGATGGCATCCAGCAGGCCGGGGCGCGGGCGGCGAAGATCGTCACCCACATGCTCAGCTTCAGCCGTCGCAGCAACCGGCAGATGGCGCCCTGCGACCTGCCCGCACTGATCGACCAGGCGGTGGAGATCGCCGGCAACGACTTCGACCTGGCCATCGGTTTCGACTTCAAGGGCCAGGCCATCGTCCGCCAGTTCGACCCGCAGCTCGGCCCGGTCCCAGGCACCGCCAACGAACTGGAGCAGGTGCTGCTCAACCTGCTGAAGAACGCCGCCCAGGCCATCCACCTGCGCGAGGACGACCGCGAGCCCGGACGCATTACCCTGCGCACCCGGCTCAATCCGCCCTGGGCGGAAATCCAGGTCGAGGACAACGGTATCGGCATGCCCGAGGCCGTGCGCAAACGCACCTTCGAGCCGTTCTTCACCACCAAGGAAATTGGCCAGGGCACCGGCCTTGGCCTGTCCGTGTCGTACTTCATCATCACCAACAACCACAAGGGCCAGATGGAAGTGCAGTCGAGTCCGGGCCAGGGCACCTGCTTCACCCTGCGCCTGCCGCTGGTTGCCACACCCCTGCCCGCCTCACGCAAACTGGAGTCATAAGCCATGGGCTTTCGCCTGTCGAAGATCTACACCCGCACCGGCGACAAGGGTGAAACCGGCCTTGGCGATGGTCGCCGGGTACCGAAGGACCATCCCCGCGTCGAAGCGATTGGCGAGGTGGATACGCTGAATAGCCAGCTGGGACTGCTGCTTGCCGGGCTGGCGGCAGAAGGTCTGGATGAGCTGAGCGAGGTGCTGGCGCCCTGTCAGCATCGCCTGTTCGACCTCGGTGGCGAGCTGGCGATGCCCAGCTACCAGGCGCTGGATGCGCCGGAGGTGGAGCGGCTGGAGGCGGCGATCGACCGCTGGAACGAGGAACTGGGGCCACTGGAGAATTTCATTCTGCCGGGCGGGTCGACGCTAGTGGCACAGGCTCATGTGTGTCGCAGCCTGGCGCGCAGTGCAGAACGGCGTTGTCAGCAGTTGAACGCGGTGGAGCCGCTGGAGGGGGTTGGGTTGGCGTATATCAACAGGCTTTCGGATCTATTGTTCGTAGCCGCACGCCTGATCGCCCGCCGCCAGGGCATCGGCGAAATCCTCTGGCAGGCCGCCGCCAAACCTTGAAGCATAACGCGGCCCCTGTGGGAGCTGGCTTGCCAGCGATTGCAATGGTGAATTCACCAAAGTCATCG
>NZ_JBMDIJ010000160.1:0-5570 GCF_057808595.1 Pseudomonas sp. FG98
GGCGCCCAAGGTGAAATGGCCTGCGGATATGGATCTGGAATCGAGGACTGCGCCATGAGCCACTTCGCAAGCGTGATCAACGCCAACCAACCAAACAAGGAAAGCCCCTTATGAATCCAGTCGTTCTCGTAGGCCACCGCCACGATTGCCCTATCCATGGCCCCGGTACCGTAACCAGCGGCTCCAGCGTAGATACCGTCAATGGTCGGGCCATTGCCCGGGTTGGCGATTCGATCAGTTGCGGTGCGGTTATCCGCACGGGTTCCAGCGATACCTTCATCGAAGGCCAGGCCGTTGCCCGTGTGGGCGACACCACCAGCCATGGTGGCACGCTGGTCGAAGGAGACCATGACTGGCGAGTGGAGTGAGCCGGTTTCAGCGTCATCCGAACACCAACGCACAAGCGCATTGCATGTTCTGTCGATAGCGTAAGTTTGAAGAAGCCATTTGACCTTGTAACAAATGCTGTGGGGCTGGGAAGCGCCACAGCCGTTGGCATTTGCATCTTCGGAAAGGTTATCGGAAACAATTTTTCAAGAAATACTGGCATCAGTAAGGAAACCACTATGAGGTCGCGATTCGAGGTAAAGAAGTTACCGTCCTATGTGCTGTCGGGAGCCAGGCCTATAAGTCGTCCATATTCAAATCGCTTCAGGATGAAGCTTGGTCCTGATTGTGTGAATGAATACCTTGGCGTGCGGAGGGTTAACGAAAACTGTTTAGAAGTGTATCAGGGGGCTAGAACCTTAAAAAGTGCGTATAGCAGCGCTATCGGAGTGCTTTTTCTGGTGGGGGTGTTTTCTGGTGTGATTACTCTTGCAACGCTTCCTGGACCTTACCCAATAGATATGTGGCTCGGAGTCATTTTTATGCCATTTTTAAGTGCTGCTATTGGAGGTCTTCTATATCTAATAGGACGAGGCTCGCCGGGTAGCCCTGTTCGTATAAGTCGAAAAACAGGAAAGGTCTACTATGTAATTCCGGACGAATTTCGCTTGGTCACCCTGGATTGGCAGGAAATGCAACCCATGGCGGGCAATTTTGTTGTTTCCGGTGGAGCTGTTTTCAATCCTCTTTTGCTAGTTGGCATTGACTGGACTCAATCCCCTCCACGAGAGGCTTCGATTTCATGTGGCAACGTGGGTATTCGTGATAATGGAGAGTCTGCCTGCGAATTGTTCAGCTATATGCAGCATTTCATGGACTATGGTCCGCAAGGGCTGCCGAGGCCTAGTCCCCCGCCTCCAAAGATGTCCCGCGAAGACACCTTCCTCTATGGCTACCGAGAGTGGGCGAAAAAATATCGTGAGGACCTGTCCACCCCAAAAGGCAAACGCTGGGCGGTGTTGTGGGCTCCTGCCAAAGTACTGTGGCTGATCACCGTGGTGTTCCCCGATAGCATCGGGGCCTATCTCGACTACACGGTTCCCGAAGTCAGGTTTCCCAAAGAAATCGACTTGTTGTGCGGGTTCGATCCAGATAGCGACGACGCTTATTAATACTGGAAGCACCCGCTCTAAAATCTGTTATTAGCGTGTTGTCGATGACGGATCGCAGACTCATTGCCCAAAAATAATGATGAAGAGAAAATGAAAGATATCAACTTGAAGATTCGCACCAAGCCGGCTCAGTTTATAATCATTTCACCGATTCTTCTTCCGTTTTTTCTGATTGCTCTGATTTTTATTCTCCCTAGGTATTTACTTGTCATAGAACTGGTCGTTAGCAGTGTGATGATCAACTTAGCGCTCATGATGATAGGGCTGGAGTTTCTTACCGAATCAGAGACCGCACGAATCGAGGGGGACAAGATAGTTTTCAACCACAGGAAGCCAATTCATTTCAGTGAAATCGAGAGCTTCGTCTTTGATAGAGCTTTCAGGTTGAAGACGAAGTCGGAATTCTGGGTGTTGACGTTCCGGTGTCCAGGAAAAGATTCACGGGGCTACGTGCAGTTCCTGGAGGATTTCAAATCTGCCCTGGCCGAGTGGCAGGAGCGAAATCAGAGGGCGGGGGTTGATACGCTTGGGAAAGGCATTTCCATGAGAACCGAATAGTACTCCCACCTATAGCACTAGCCACGGCGGCCACCTAGTCGAAGGGCCACCATCTGGCTAATGCCAGTCAGTTAAGCCAATTGGGGCCGCTTCGCGGCCCTTCGCGAGCAAGCTCGCTCCCACGGTATATAGGCTCCGTGGGAGCGAGCTTGTCGGGGCGCCGAACCGTCGCGAAGGGCTGCAAAGCAGCCCTACTGAGTTCGCCATAAATGGCTACGAAACTTCACCGATCTCCGACTTTCTTGTAGGCAATTTCCCAAGCATACTTCCGCGGCTTATCAGCCGTTGCGTGCTGGGGAAACGCTGCCTAGTCTTGCTGCCGTCGTTGATGTCTGGCGACCGGTTTTGACAGACCGACTAATAGTTGAATCCACAGTGCCAACTCCTCCGTGCTTACGGCCGGAGTCCATGGCGGCTGTGCGTGGGGCGCACTCGTTGCGCGCCGGGTTCCTCTATTCTCGGTCTGTCAACCCGCGTACAGCTGCCACCCTTTGTTTGACAGCAAATGGATGTCAGCCCGGATAAACAATAGAGGGTTGTCATGAAAAAGATCGTCCCCGATCCACCCGCTCCATCTTCACGCGGACTCACCGTCCACACCCGCTTCGCTTCCTGCAACAGCAATCATCCCCCGCTCTTCGCCGTGTGTGCCGGTGCCGGATTCGACAAGGCCATGGTCCACCTCATCGTCATGTTGCGCTCCGCCTACGAAACCAATCTCCAGGCCTGTGACACGGTCAAGGACCGCCATCTGGAGGGCATGCTCTGGGCGACCCAGCACACCATGGAAGCTTCCAGGGCGCTGGCCGAGTCGATGATGAGGGGGATAGAGGAGGGGCAGGCGCCGGGGTGAGCCCAGCTTTCAGCGCCGAGTGAACATCAGCGCGCAGGCGCTTTTCCAGGCCTCGTGCTGATACTTGTTAAGGGCCGCCGGCGGGGTGAAATCATGCTTCTTGCCTTGCGCCGTGATGGTCTGCGGCGACACCAGGTGCACCTCACACCCCTGCAACAACTGCAACACTCCTTCCAGCTTGAAAGTCACCGGCCCGCCGGCGAAATCCCCCTTCTTGCTGCGCTTCTTGATCGCCAGGTGGGTGACGCCGTGTTCGCCGACAAAGGCCTGCATGCGCGCGGCGAAGTCGCGGACTTGCGCGGCGTCTTCGTCGTCTTCGATGCCGATCTTCTTGATCGCCGTGGCGATATGCACCGGTTGCCCGGCGTCCAGGCTGGCCAGGGCCAGCAGGGCTTCGCTGCCCTTGAGTTCGATACCGCAAATGATCATGGAGTGCTCAGTCGGAAGTGGACAGGCCGAGGGATTGCAGGTACTCGGAGCGGTCGTCGTTGCGCTGCGCCATGCAGGTGTTTTGCGCAGCCTCGAAGGCCTTGCCGGCCGGGACGTCGTAGGTCTCGACCTTGCAGTCGGCGTCGCGCAGTTGCTTCCACACGGCTTCGGCGTCGTTGAGGCGCTTGGTCAGCTCGCTGATCTTCGCGGCCTTGCCGGCGTATTGCTCCTTGATGCGGTCCTGCAGGTCGGCGAAGGCGGCGTCCAGCTCGCGCTCGGAGGCGGTGCGGCTGTAGCGGGCGCATTCGTAGTTCTGCTGGTCGGTTTCCACGTTGTCGCACGGCGTGCTTTCTTCTTCGGCGGCGTGGGCGCCAACGGCCAGGGCCGCCAGCATCAGCAAGACCATCGATTTCATCAAAGTCATCTCCCAAGGGACTATGGGGCGGGATTCTCGCTCTTTGCCAAGGCCTTGAACAGCAGGCACAGATGAAGGTTTTATCAGTTGTTATTGATAATGATTATCGACTGCCGGTAACATCGCCCGCCCATGCCTCCGGGCGACTTCATCGACAGGCAGCCGAATCGTGGCGGACGACAAGCTGGAGCTCTACCTCGCTCATCGCGCGGCGCTGCTGGATTATGCGGCGCCCATCGTCGGCTGCCGGGCGCGGGCCGAGGACGTGGTGCAGGAGGCCTGGTTGCGCTTCAGTCGCCAGGACGAAGACGCGGCGATCCGCCATCAGGCCAGCTACCTGTACCGTATCGTGCGCAACCTGGCCCTCGACCTGACCCGCCGCCACGCCACGGAAAAAGCCCAGCCCGGCGGTGACGAGATTCTTGCCGAACTGCCTTCCAGCAGCGCCTCGCCGGAGCGCGAGGTCAGCGGCCAGAACGAGCTGGCGGCCATCAGCCGCGCCCTTGAAGAACTCCCCGAACGCACCCGCCTGGCCTTCGAGATGCACCGCCTGGGCGGCTTCACCTTGCAGCAGGTGGCGACCCATCTGAATGTGTCCACCAGCCTGGTCCATCAGTTGGTGCACGACGCCTTGCGTCATTGCCTGGAGCGCCTGGAGCCGGACGATGACTGAGCGCCGTGACGAAGTACTGGAAAAATCGGCGTCTGCCGCGTCTTTTGCCGCAGACGGGGCGTGTGTGCGACCCTTGCCGACCTTTTCTGCCTTTGGAGATCTGCCGGACATGACGTCAGCCGACTGCGCCACCCAGCGCCGCGATCAGGCCCTGGACTGGTTCCTGCGCCTGCAGGCGGCCCCCGAAGACGCGCAACTGCGCGCCGGGATGGAGCAGTGGTGCGCCGCCGACGAGGCCAATGCCAAGGCCTATCGCAAGGCCGAGCGGGTCTGGCAATTGAGCGCGCAACTGGCGCCGAGCACCCAGGCGCAATGGCCGGTGGAGCCGGTGCTGGCGCCGGTGGTGCCGCTGCCGGTACGGCCGAAACGCCGGCGCTACTGGTTGGGCGGGGCGGTGGCGGCCTGTCTGATGGTTGCTTTGGCGCCGTCGCTGTCCTTGCGCATGCAGGCCGACTACCGCACGGCGGCGGGCGAGACCCGCGATGTCACCCTGGCCGACGGCAGCCTGGTGCAGATGGACAGCGACACCGCCATCGCCGTCGACTACGCCGGGGATCGGCGCGATGTGAAGCTGATCCGCGGGCAGGCCTTCTTCAAGGTCATGCCGGACAAGAGCAAGCCGTTTCATGTGCGGGCCGACGCCTTGCAGGTGACGGTCACCGGCACGGCGTTCAACGTCGATGTCGGCGCCGGGCAGACGCGCGTGGCGGTGCAGGAAGGTTCGGTCAAGGTCGATGACTGGCGTGCGGCCAAGGCCCTGGCCGCGCAGTTGAAGCCGGGGGACCGGCTGGACTACCACGATGGCCAGGCCCGGCTCGATACCTTCGCGCCAGGGCAGACGGCGGCCTGGCGCAAGGGCCAGGTGATCGCCGACGACACGCCGATTGCCGAGGTGGTGGCCGAACTGCGCCGCTATACGCCGGGGCTGGTGGTGCTGCGTAACGACGAACTGGGGCGCAAGCGGGTGACTGGCGTGTATGACCTGCGCAAGCCGCAGGCGGCCTTGCGCGCGGTATTGCAGCCCCATGGCGGCAAGGTCGAGGCCTATGGGCCTTGGGTGATTGTGCTGCGCTGAATCTGCATTCGTCCTTTCGGGCCTCATCGCTGGCAAGCCAGCTCCCACAGGGTCTGCGCCGAGCATAG
>NZ_JBMDIJ010000161.1:0-5280 GCF_057808595.1 Pseudomonas sp. FG98
ACCTGGATTTCGTCACAGGGGAGGAAATGCACGGTGACGCCGCAGACTTTTTGGTCGGTGTAGTCGGGGACCGAAGCAAGCTTGCTGTGTTGGCGTTTTTGCGCATCAACCTTTTCAACCCAAGCAAGGTATCTGGGCCAATCTGCATAGCCCGGAAACTCGTCGGCCAGTTCACTGATCCCGCTAGCCCCTGTCTCCCAATCAATCCGAACCGTCATCCCTGGAACCCATTCGGCCGGCAGGCTGATATGCCCGCCGCCCCCTCCTTGCCAAGCCCCGATTGCGTCCAGCCCGGAATGCCCATCCACAGCGAAATGATTGATCGCCCAATGGGTGTGGTTGATACCGATGATCCTGGCGTGGGCAGTCGCTGTCGGCAGGAGTGCCAACAAGGCACAAACCGCAGCAGGCCGGACACCGAATAGGGTTGCGCTACGCGAAGCAGCGCTCTTCATTTCGGGCATGACTGTGGCTCCGGCAGTCTCAGTGGGATATTGATGGGGTAGTCGGGGTTGCCGTGGCCCTTGCAGGAAGTCGTTACCTGGATTTCGTCGCAGGGGAGGAAATGCACGGTGACGCCGCAGACTTTCTGGTTGGTGTAGTCAGGAACTAGGGCGAGTTTGCTGTGCTGGCGCTTTTGCGCATCAATCTTTTCGAGCCATGCGTCGTATTTGGCCTCATCAGCAAACCCCGGGAACTCACTGGCGAGGTCGCTCATACCGCTGACCCCTGTCTCCCAGTCAACTCGAACGGTCATACCCGGCACCCATTTGGAAGGCAGGCTGATATGCCCGCCTCCTCCTCCTTGCCAAGCCCCGATGATGTCCAGCCCGGAATGCCCATCCACAGCGAAATGGTTGATCGCCCAATGAGTGTGGTTGATACCGATGATCCTGGCGTGGGCAGTCGCTGCCGGCAGGAGTGCCAACAAAGCACAAATCGCAGCAGGCAGGATTCCGAACAGGGTGCTTCTACTTCCATTACGCCGACGCATCGTCCACCTCTCCGAGGCTGGCGTAGAACGCTTGCCATTCGTCATCGACTGCCTGCTGCGCCTGGGCCAGTTGCTCGGCATCCAATGCCCCAGGGTGTGGCGCAGGCGCTACCGGCCAGACGACTCCGCTGTCAGTCACGGCCTGGTTACGTTCGAGAATCCGCGCCAGGGCCCGGCGGTGGGTGGCGCCGAAGAACACCATGCGCTCGCAGAGGTAATTGCCAAAGGGCTCGCGTCCCTGCTGGTACATGAACCAGGCCCGGGAGTCGTGAATCTGGTTGTCGAACAGGGCACGCAACATTCCCAGGGGCTTTTTGGCATTGAAGTCCTCCCGGACATTGCCGCGATTCTTCACGCTTTGATGGTTCAGCTCACCCGACGGCGGTGGAAACAGCAGGCTGACGCGCTCGCGCCCAAGGGCCTTGAGGTGTTCCTGCTCACGAAAGAAAGCGATCTTGAGGTTGTCCGGCAGAGACAGCGGCATGCTCTTGTTAGCGGCGACGATCTCCAGCTGGCGCTGCTTGTAGGTAACTTCGAATTCGCTCGCCGCATCGGACAACTGGGTCTTGGCCATATCGGCATCGAAGTACTTGGGGCCGGGTTCCAGCGGTCTGGCCGGCAGGCGCTGCCGCCGCTCCAGGCTTTGCTGCTCGAGACGCCGGGCCTCGACGGCTTTCTGGCGCTCCGCTTGTGCCGTTTTGGCACGTTCATAGTCCTCGGGCGCGGCTTCGGTGTCGGTCGCCTCGATCCAGAACGGCTCGCGCTTCAGGGTCTGGAAGGCATAGCGGTCGATACGCCAGGCCGTGATCCAGCCCAGTTGATCGCGCAGGATGTCTTCGACCGACTTGTCGGCGGGGAGGGGCTGGTAGTGCTCGACCTGCTCGATGGGGAGGGGTTGTGGGGCTGGGGCAAGGCCTAGGGTTGCTTGGCGCCAGGCGTTGAAGCGGTCGGTAAGTGTTGGATAAATCTCAAACTGTATTTCGATATCAGGATCCATGACCCTCCATGAATCGTTTTGGTACTGCTGCGGTAAAACAGTCATCGGAACTTTTAGCGGGCTCCCATTTGCAAATGCATCCGAATACATGTCATGCAAAGCAATCTGCGAGAGCAGCAAGCCATCAGTCTGGCCAATCCCCTTCCCCTGATCCCCCGGCGGATACCCGCCCCCCTGATCGGAATGCACACCAGGATGAACCACCTCCGTACTGTTTTCCGGATAGCTGCCATCGGCCCGTCGAATCGAATCCAGCGGAAAACTCTGGCGCTGTTCATGACTGGCCACGATATGCAGGCAACGCTTGACCAGCTTGCTGGTGGGTAGCTCCTGGGTCTCGTCGGCCCAGCTCATATGGCCGTCGGCAATGGGAAACGAGTCGGCAATGCCCACGGAGGCCACGGTGTCCAGGAGGCCCAGGTACTGGATCTGCATGGGCAGTACCAGCTCGCCATGTTTCAGCACCGGTTGCGTGTCGACATCCTCCAACAGCTCGTTCAGCCAGTGCACGAAGGCTCGGGCGCTGGCCGCCCCACGGGAAAAGCCATAGACATACAGGCGCACCCCCAATAGCCGCGACTGGCCGCCCCGCTCGCTCATGGCCGTGAGCAACGGCTTTTCAAGGGCTGCCAGTTGCCGGAAGAACTCGCGCTTGCGGTTGAGCCGCCCTCGCCTGGCTTCATGGCTCTTGTACCACTGGGTGGACATGGCCTCGATCGACTCGCGCAGGGACTGATGGTCCAGCCAGTCCCGGCCAAGGGAGCGCCCCAGGGCATCCACCAGCATCAACAAGCCCCAGTTGATCCGTTCCTCGCCGCGGTTGGCGGAGATCAGGCCGGAATCGCTGTACTCAAGATCGCCCACCTCGGGAAACGGCGTGCCCACCCCCGGCATGTAGTACTTGAAGAACTGCCGATGCCCTTCACCGGGCAAATCGGTCAGGGCACTGGAACCGCTGCTATGGGACGTGCCGCCGGCATAGCCATCGCCGATGGTGGCCCGGAACAACCGGCCGATATTGGTCGGCGACGCCGGCTTGGCGATATACAGGTCGTGGTTGAGGTTATTGCCCGTGCCATCGAAGAACAGGCTGATATGCAAGGTCTTACAGCACGGCGGCATCACCCGGCGCCCGGCCGCCAGGCTCAGGGCCTCGCGGTAATCACCCTCCGGCTCGCCCTGGATACGCAGGTTGGCTTCGACCTGCTCCACCCGCGAGGGCAACCGCCCCTGCACGGGGAACTGGGGTGGGTAGCAGACAGCAGAAAGTTTCATTTCGGACATGACTGAGGCTCCGGCAGGTTCAGCGGGATATTGATCGGGTAGTCGGGATGGCCGTGGCCTTTGCAGGAGGTCGTTACCTGGATTTCGTCGCAGGGGAGGAAATGCACGGTGACGCCGCAGAATTTCTGGTTGGTGTAGTCGGGGACGAGCACATTTTTGGTATGTACGCGCTTTTGGGCATTTACCCTTTGCTTCCACTCTGAGTACTTGGGCCAGTCAGCGAACCCTGGAAAATCTCCAGAAAAAGCAATTCCCGTCTCCCACTCAACCCGAACCGTCATCCCCGGAACCCATTCGGCTGGAAGGCTGATATGCCCGCCGCCCCCTCCTTGCCAAGGCCCGATTGCGTCCAGCCCGGACTGCCCATTCACAGCGAAATGGTTGATCGCCCAGTGGGTATGGTTGATACCGATGATCCTCGCCTGGGCAGTCGCTGCCGGCAGCAATGCCAGCAAGGCACAGACCGCAGCAGGCAGGACACCGAACAGGGAGGTGCTATGTCGACGCATCGCCGACCTCTTTATTTCGGGCATGACTGAGGCTCCGGCAGTTTCAGCGGGATATTGATGGGATAGTCAGGATCGCCATAACCCTTGCAGGAGGTCGTCACCTGGATTTCGTCGCAAGGCAGGAAATGCACGGTGACGCCACAGACTTTCTGGTTGGTGTAGTCGGGGACCAAGGCGAGTTTGCTGTGTTGCCTTTTGGCAGAAAGCACTTGCTCTCTCCACGCTTCGTACTTTTTCTGATCTGCAAAACCCGGAAACTCACTGGCGAGGTCACTCATACCGCTTACGCCCGTCTCCCAATCAATCCGCACCGTCATCCCCGGCACCCATTCGGCCGGCAGGCTGATATGCCCGCCTCCCCCTCCTTGCCAAGGCCCAATGATGTCCAGCCCGGACTGCCCATCCACAGCGAAATGGTTGATCGCCCAGTGGGTGTGGTTGATACCGATGATCCTGGCGTGGGCATTGCCCATCACCGTCATCCCCATCAGGCCGGCGAGCAGCAGCACCAGGGGCCTTGCGCCAAAGCACGGGATATAACGCGTCATGCCTTGCCTCCCTGGCTGGCCTGGGCAGCCTGCAAGTGTTCGAGGATGAAGGCGTCATAGCGTGTCTGCGCAAACACCCCGGCCTCACTCGCATCGAGCACCGCCCGATAACACGCCTGAAAGCGCTGTTCGGCCCCCCAGCCCTCGGGCAGCGAGGCGCGGAGGCTGTCCTGAACCTCCATCGCATCGGCGGCACAGCACAGCACGTCGACCTGCCGGTCACTGAGTTCACAAGGCAGCGGATCGTCAACGCAGTCGGTGTCCGCCGTGCCGGCCAGATGCCGGGGGATGCCGTCGCGGTCCAGCCAGCTCCAACGCAATGCCGGTGCCAGCAGGCACTGTTGCTGCTCGGCGTTCAGCACATGGCTGAACAGCAGCGGGAACAGGCGCGGGTCGTAGTAGCGCAGCACGCCGCTACCGCCGCCGTTGCGGGCTTGCAGACACTGGCCGAGGTATTCGCCCAGGCGCCGGAAGGACCAGCGGGAGATCAGCACCAGCAGCCGCGATTCATGGCCGAAGGCGCTGATCAGTTGTTCAAGCCAGAACCGGTGCAGAGGCTGGTCCAGATCGATGCGCACCAGCAAAGGCGAGAGGTCGCCATGGGCGGCTTCGGGCCAGCCCTCGAACAGCGCATGCCAGGGCATCGCCGGCACCATCTGCTTGATGCCGCTGGCTACCAGCGGGTCGAGACCGACCTGGTCGATGATCACGTGCACCGCGTTGCAGTGCAGTTTGCTGCACGCGCTGTCGAGCCGTTGCAGCCAGGTTTGTGCCGTGAGTTCCATCATGCTTGTGTCTCCCTTGTGGTGTAACCGAGGCCTTTCGCCCTGGCCTTTTCCAGGCATTCCCGGCACACCGCCCCCGGCAACTCCGACGTCGGCAGAATCGGCAACTCGAAACTCTCCCCCGCCGGCCGCCTGAGCCGGTGCTGCCCCTTGAGCTCCAGCA
>NZ_JBMDIJ010000162.1:0-5066 GCF_057808595.1 Pseudomonas sp. FG98
TGAAGATCCGCGGCCTGCGGATCGAACTGGGTGAAATCGAGGCGCGCCTGCTGGAACACCCAGCTGTGCGCGAAGCCAGCGTGATCGATATCGACGGTGTCGGTGGCAAGCAGCTGGCGGCCTACCTGGTGGCGGACGACAGCGCCGACCTGAAGGAGCTGCTCAAGGCCCACCTGAAGGCGCACCTGCCGGAGTTCATGGTGCCGAGCCACTTCATCCTGCTGGAGAAGATGCCGCTGAGTGCCAACGGCAAGCTGGACCGTCGGGCACTGCCGAAGCCGGAACTGGCCCAGGCGGCGTTCATCGCGCCGGTCAGCGAGCTGGAGCTGCAACTGGCGGCGATCTGGTCCGAGGCGCTGCAGATCGACAAGGTCGGCATGAGCGACGACTTCTTCGCCCTTGGCGGTCATTCGCTGCTGGCGACCCAGATCGTCAGCCGGGTGCAGAAGGACCTGGGGTACCACGTACCGCTGCGCGCGATGTTCGAGCTCAACACCCTGCAAGCGCTGGTGCAGTACCTCGAAGAGCAGCAGGGCTCGCGGATCGACGAGGCCAAGGCCGACCGTCTGTCGGACCTGATGGCCGAACTGGAGGCGCTGTAGGGCAGGGCACCGGCGGCTGCGAGAAAAAGCTGTTTCAGCTTGTAAATCCGCAGTGCGCTGGTGCGTTTTTCAAGAAAGGAATCAATGCCTGCGGCAACCGGTCGCGCACCGGTTGCCGTGGGTCGCTAACGGTCGCCTCATCCCATTTTTTCGAGGGTTGCACAGATGTCAGTCGCTATCAGGTTTACCGAAGATCAGGACGCCGGCGAGACGCTCTACCAGTTCGACGAATCGCCGCTGCTGGCCCGGCAGAGCCGCCAGGAATCCAACGCGCGCAGCTACCCGCGGCGGATTCCCCTGGCGCTCAAGCGTGCTCGGGGCCTGCATGTCGAAGACGTCGAGGGACGTCGCTTCATCGATTGCCTGGCCGGTGCCGGGACCCTTGCCCTGGGGCATAACCATCCGGTGGTGATCGAGGCCATCCAGCAGGTGCTCAGCGACGAACTGCCGCTGCACACCCTGGACCTGACCACCCCGGTCAAGGACCAGTTCGTCCAGGACCTGTTCAGCATCCTCCCGGCCGAGCTGGCGGCGGAAGCGAAGATCCAGTTCTGCGGCCCGACCGGGACCGACGCGGTGGAAGCGGCGCTGAAACTGGTGCGTACCGCCACCGGGCGCAGCACCGTGCTGTCTTTCCAGGGCGGCTACCACGGCATGAGCCAGGGCGCCCTGAGCCTGATGGGCAGCCTCGGGCCGAAGCGTCCGCTCGGTGCCATGCTCAGCAGCGGCGTGCAGTTCATGCCGTACCCCTATGACTACCGTTGCCCGTTCGGGCTGGGCGGCGCGGCCGGGGTCAAGGCCAACCTGAACTATCTGCAGAACCTGCTCAGCGACCCGGAAGCCGGCGTGCAACTGCCGGCGGCGGTGATCGTCGAAGTGGTGCAGGGCGAGGGCGGGGTGATCCCGGCCGACCTGGACTGGCTGCGTGGCCTGCGCGCCATTACCGAAAAGGCCGGCGTGGCGCTGATCGTCGACGAAATCCAGAGCGGCTTCGCCCGTACCGGCAAGATGTTCGCTTTCGAGCACGCCGGGATCGTTCCCGATGTGGTGGTGATGTCCAAGGCCATTGGCGGCAGCCTGCCGCTGGCGGTGATGGTCTATCGCCAATGGCTCGACAGCTGGGCCCCGGGTGCCCACGCCGGCACCTTCCGCGGCAACCAGATGGCCATGGCCGCCGGTTCTGCGGTGATCCGCTACCTCAAGGAGCACGATGTCTGCGCGCATGCCGCCGCCATGGGCGAGCGCCTGGCCGGGCACCTGCGCGACCTGCAGCGCGACTACCCGCAACTGGGCGATATCCGTGGTCGCGGGCTGATGCTCGGGGTCGAACTGGTGGACCCGAGCGGTGAAGTGGATGCCCTGGGGCATGCCCCGTACTTCCCGCGCCTGGCGCCGCTGGTCCAGCGCGAGTGCCTCAAGCGCGGGCTGATCCTCGAACTGGGCGGGCGCCATGGCAGCGTGGTGCGCTTCCTGCCGCCGCTGGTGATCACCGCCGAGCAGATCGACGAAGTGTCGTCGATCTTCGCCCGTGCGCTGGCCGCTGCGGTCGCCAGCCTGTAATTTTTCCGCGTCGTCAGACGTATATCTTCATACCAGGGCCGCGTGGCTGCGCGGCCCGCCTGGATTATCTCGGAGAGCAGCAATGACTTCAGTATTCGACCGCGACGACATCCTGTTTCAGGTAGTGGTCAACCACGAAGAGCAATATTCCATCTGGCCGGACTACAAAGAGGTGCCGGCAGGCTGGCGTACCGTGGGCAAGAGCGGATTGAAGAAAGAATGCCTGGCCTACATCGAAGAGGTCTGGACCGATATGCGGCCGCTGAGCCTGCGCCAGAAGATGGAAGCCCAGGCCGCGCAATAACGGCGTGCGGCAGGCAAAAAAAGCCCCGGTGGATGCCGGGGTTTTTTTTGCCTGGCGCCTGGGGGTCAGAGCGCCGGGTCGGTTTCCACGCGCTTGCGTTCTTCCTTGGCCGTGCGCTTGAGCGCCGCTGCGGTGGCCAGCACCGTGCGCTTGCTCCAGATCAGCAGGCCGCTGAGCACCATCATCGACAGGACCAGGCCGAAGAAGGCCCAGATCAGCTTGATCCACAGACCGCCGAAATCCCCGGTATGCAGCGGGCGCATCGACTCGTCGACGAACTCCAGGGGGGTACGGTCCGACAGCAGGCGCGAGGAGGTGATCTCGCCGGTGTACGGATGGATCTCCACCATCTGGTACATCAGTGGGTACCAGCTGCGGCCGGCGGCGAGCAGGGTGCCGAAGGTGTTGCTGGGCAGCAGGATGTTGCTGCCGTCCAGGCCTGGCACTTTCTCCTGGGCGATGACCAGCGCCTGGTCGAGGCTGATCTGCGCCGGTGGCTTGCCATCGGCGGTGACGGGCACGCTGTCGCGGGAGATGACCGAAGCCACCCGCGAATAGCTGGAAATGCTGATGTGGTTGTCGCCGAGGATCGCCTGGACCAGGAACCAGGTGCCGGTGATGGAGATCACCGCGATAAACCAGATCGACCAGATGCCGCTGAGGCGATGGAAGTCGCCCCAGAAGATCCGCGCACCGTGGCGCAAGCGCAGGGTCGGCTTGAAGAAGCCCTTCCAGAAGCGCTTGTAGACCACCAGCCCGGTCACCAGCGAAGCCAGCATCGGCAGGCCGAGGATCGACACCAGGTACCAGCCCCAGGAATAGCCGCCGGTCGACGGCACCAGCCACCAGCCGTGCAGGGCGCGGGTGAAGCGGCGGAAATCGAAGTTGGGCACGAAGCCCTGGAGCTCGGCGGTGTAGGGGTTGACGTAGGCGATGGTGGAGCGGCCATCGGGGAAGGTGACCGAAACGTTCAGGGCGAAGTAGTCGCCGTCCGGCTGGAAGAACGAGCCGACGATGGCCTCGGGATGGCTGCTGGCGAGGGTGTTCTTGACCTGCTCGAAGCTAAGCCGCTCGGCGTCGTCCGAGGGTGGGTTGGCGCGCATTTCCGGGGTGACCAGCCACATGATTTCCCGACTGACCACGGCCAGGGTGCCGGTCACGCAGACGATCAGCACGAAGAACCAGATCGGCAGCGCCAGCCAGCTGTGCACCAGGAACCAGATTTTCGAGCGGGATTTCTTCGACATGGGATAACGCTCTCGCTGCAGATCCATGTAAGGCGGACGCGTGCGTCCGCTGCATCCATTTCTGTACGAACAAGGGCAGGGCGGCTTTAACGGAAAGATGTAACAGAGATGCAAGCAAATGTTTCCCCGAGCCGACGAGGTGCCCGTCGGGGTTAATTTTCCGCCCCGGCCAAACGTTCCATGAGCAGATCACGCTTGTCCGACCGTTGGGGCTCGGGCGGCGGCACCCTTCAGGGAGAGTTTTCATGAGTCACGCATTGAGTTTGGATATCCGCCCTTTGCTGGCCGGCGCAGGCACCTTGCCGATGTTGATCGAGGCCCCGGAGCCGGGCCTGGACCTGATGGAGACGCTGGGCGAATTCAAGCCGCTGGTGGCGCAGCACCTGTACACGGCTGGCGGCATTCTGTTCCGAGGCTTCGAGGTGGGTGGTGCCGAGCGCTTCCGCGAATTCGCTGCGGGCTTCGGTGATCCGCTGCTCAGCTATGAGTTCGGTTCCACCCCGCGCAGCAACGTGACCAAGGGCGTCTACACCTCTACCGAATACCCGGCGCACCAGAGCATCCCGCTGCACAACGAACAGGCCTACACCCTCGACTGGCCGATGCGCATCTGGTTCTACAGCATGATCGCCGCCGAGACCGGCGGTGAAACGCCGATCGCCGACAGCCGCGAGATCTACCGGCGTATCCCGGCGCGGATCCGCGAGCGCTTCGTCGAGAAAAAGCTGATGTACGTGCGCAACTACGGCAACGGCCTGGATGTGGAATGGAGCCAGGTGTTCAACACCGAGGACGAAAGCGTGGTCGAGGCCTACTGCCGGGCGCACTCGATCCAGTGCGAATGGAAGGACGACGGCGAGCTGCGCACCCGGCAGATCTGCCAATCGGTGGCGCGTCATCCGGTGACCCAGGACATGGTCTGGTTCAACCAGGCGCACTTGTTCCACGTCTCCAACCTGCCACCGGAAGTGCGCGAAAGCCTGCTCGACGTGGTGGAGGAGGACGAACTGCCGCGCAACGTCTACTACGGCGACGGCTCGCCGATCGAAGTCGACCTGCTGGATGAAGTGCGTGGTGTGCTGGACGAATGCACCATCAAGTTCCCCTGGCTGGAAAACGACGTACTGATGCTCGACAACATGCTGGCTGCTCACGCCCGCTCGCCGTTCACCGGCAAGCGCAAGGTGGTGGTGGCGATGGCGCAGGGGCATTCGGAGCGCTGAAAGAGGGATCTGGCCCGAAACCCTGTGGGAGCCTGTGTGAACCGGCGATGAGGCCATCAGCTTCAACATCAATCCTGCGGGTCTGTGTTGTTCTTCCCGGCCTCATCGCTGGCAATGCCAGCTCCCACAG
>NZ_JBMDIJ010000163.1:0-5000 GCF_057808595.1 Pseudomonas sp. FG98
ATTTGTGGTTCGCAGAACTTTCGGTTCTTTCGTCTTCACCACCACAATCTGGCTTTCGCTCAAATTGCTTGGGTGTTATATGGTCAAGCCTCACGGGCAATTAGTATTGGTTAGCTCAACGCCTCACAGCGCTTACACACCCAACCTATCAACGTCGTAGTCTTCGACGGCCCTTCAGGGAGCTCAAGGCTCCAGTGAGATCTCATCTTGAGGCAAGTTTCCCGCTTAGATGCTTTCAGCGGTTATCTCTTCCGAACATAGCTACCCGGCAATGCCACTGGCGTGACAACCGGAACACCAGAGGTTCGTCCACTCCGGTCCTCTCGTACTAGGAGCAGCCCCTCTCAAATCTCAAACGTCCACGGCAGATAGGGACCGAACTGTCTCACGACGTTCTAAACCCAGCTCGCGTACCACTTTAAATGGCGAACAGCCATACCCTTGGGACCGGCTTCAGCCCCAGGATGTGATGAGCCGACATCGAGGTGCCAAACACCGCCGTCGATATGAACTCTTGGGCGGTATCAGCCTGTTATCCCCGGAGTACCTTTTATCCGTTGAGCGATGGCCCTTCCATACAGAACCACCGGATCACTAAGACCTACTTTCGTACCTGCTCGACGTGTCTGTCTCGCAGTCAAGCGCGCTTTTGCCTTTATACTCTACGACCGATTTCCGACCGGTCTGAGCGCACCTTCGTACTCCTCCGTTACTCTTTAGGAGGAGACCGCCCCAGTCAAACTACCCACCATACACTGTCCTCGATCCGGATAACGGACCTGAGTTAGAACCTCAAAGTTGCCAGGGTGGTATTTCAAGGATGGCTCCACGCGAACTGGCGTCCACGCTTCAAAGCCTCCCACCTATCCTACACAAGCAAATTCAAAGTCCAGTGCAAAGCTATAGTAAAGGTTCACGGGGTCTTTCCGTCTAGCCGCGGATACACTGCATCTTCACAGCGATTTCAATTTCACTGAGTCTCGGGTGGAGACAGCGCCGCCATCGTTACGCCATTCGTGCAGGTCGGAACTTACCCGACAAGGAATTTCGCTACCTTAGGACCGTTATAGTTACGGCCGCCGTTTACCGGGGCTTCGATCAAGAGCTTCGCGTTAGCTAACCCCATCAATTAACCTTCCGGCACCGGGCAGGCGTCACACCCTATACGTCCACTTTCGTGTTTGCAGAGTGCTGTGTTTTTAATAAACAGTCGCAGCGGCCTGGTATCTTCGACCGGCATGGGCTTACGGAGCAAGTCCTTCACCCTCGCCGGCGCACCTTCTCCCGAAGTTACGGTGCCATTTTGCCTAGTTCCTTCACCCGAGTTCTCTCAAGCGCCTTGGTATTCTCTACCCAACCACCTGTGTCGGTTTGGGGTACGGTTCCTGGTTATCTGAAGCTTAGAAGCTTTTCTTGGAAGCATGGCATCAACCACTTCGTCGCCTAAAGGCAACTCGTCATCAGCTCTCGGCCTTGAACTCCCGGATTTACCTAAGAGTCCAGCCTACCACCTTAAACTTGGACAACCAACGCCAAGCTGGCCTAGCCTTCTCCGTCCCTCCATCGCAATAACCAGAAGTACAGGAATATTAACCTGTTTTCCATCGACTACGCTTTTCAGCCTCGCCTTAGGGACCGACTAACCCTGCGTCGATTAACGTTGCGCAGGAAACCTTGGTCTTTCGGCGTGGGAGTTTTTCACTCCCATTGTCGTTACTCATGTCAGCATTCGCACTTCTGATACCTCCAGCAAGCTTCTCAACTCACCTTCACAGGCTTACAGAACGCTCCTCTACCGCATCACCTAAGTGATACCCGTAGCTTCGGTGCATGGTTTGAGCCCCGTTACATCTTCCGCGCAGGCCGACTCGACTAGTGAGCTATTACGCTTTCTTTAAAGGGTGGCTGCTTCTAAGCCAACCTCCTAGCTGTCTAAGCCTTCCCACATCGTTTCCCACTTAACCATGACTTTGGGACCTTAGCTGACGGTCTGGGTTGTTTCCCTTTTCACGACGGACGTTAGCACCCGCCGTGTGTCTCCCATGCTCGGCACTTCCAGGTATTCGGAGTTTGCATCGGTTTGGTAAGTCGGGATGACCCCCTAGCCGAAACAGTGCTCTACCCCCTGGAGTGATACATGAGGCGCTACCTAAATAGCTTTCGAGGAGAACCAGCTATCTCCGAGCTTGATTAGCCTTTCACTCCGATCCACAGGTCATCCGCTAACTTTTCAACGGTAGTCGGTTCGGTCCTCCAGTCAGTGTTACCTAACCTTCAACCTGCCCATGGATAGATCGCCCGGTTTCGGGTCTATACCCAGCGACTAAACGCCCTATTAAGACTCGCTTTCGCTACGCCTCCCCTATTCGGTTAAGCTCGCCACTGAATATAAGTCGCTGACCCATTATACAAAAGGTACGCAGTCACCTAACAAAGTAGGCTCCCACTGCTTGTACGCATACGGTTTCAGGTTCTATTTCACTCCCCTCTCCGGGGTTCTTTTCGCCTTTCCCTCACGGTACTGGTTCACTATCGGTCAGTCAGTAGTATTTAGCCTTGGAGGATGGTCCCCCCATATTCAGACAAAGTTTCTCGTGCTCCGTCCTACTCGATTTCATTGACAAGAGATTTTCGTGTACGGGGCTATCACCCACTATGGCGGCACTTTCCAGAGCCTTCCACTAATCTCAAATCAACTTAAGGGCTAGTCCCCGTTCGCTCGCCACTACTAAGGGAATCTCGGTTGATTTCTTTTCCTCAGGGTACTTAGATGTTTCAGTTCCCCTGGTTCGCCTCGTGTACCTATGTATTCAGTACAAGATACTCAGCTTATGCTGAGTGGGTTCCCCCATTCAGAGATCTCTGGATCACAGTCTGTTTGCCGACTCCCCAAAGCTTATCGCAGGCTACCACGTCTTTCATCGCCTCTGACTGCCAAGGCATCCACCGTATGCGCTTCTTCACTTGACCATATAACCCCAAGCAATCTGGTTATACTGTGAAGACGACATTCGCCGAAAATTCATGAAAACTCACAAATTTTACCTTAGCCTGAAGCAACACCAGTGAAAGTGTCGTTCAGTCTATTTCTATCACATACCCAAATTTTTAAAGAACGGACCAGTCAACAAAGACTAGAAATCAACATTCGACGCGAATGCTCATTTCTAAGCTTTAAACAGGATTTTCAAGCAGATTATGGTGGAGCCAAGCGGGATCGAACCGCTGACCTCCTGCGTGCAAGGCAGGCGCTCTCCCAGCTGAGCTATGGCCCCAGACTGAGGCGTGGAACTTAATTGGTGGGTCTGGGCAGATTCGAACTGCCGACCTCACCCTTATCAGGGGTGCGCTCTAACCAACTGAGCTACAGACCCAATAAGCTGCTTTCCGTCTTCTTCAATGAATCAAGCAATTCGTGTGGGAGCTCATGATACGGCTGATGTCGTCGATTAAGGAGGTGATCCAGCCGCAGGTTCCCCTACGGCTACCTTGTTACGACTTCACCCCAGTCATGAATCACACCGTGGTAACCGTCCTCCCGAAGGTTAGACTAGCTACTTCTGGTGCAACCCACTCCCATGGTGTGACGGGCGGTGTGTACAAGGCCCGGGAACGTATTCACCGCGACATTCTGATTCGCGATTACTAGCGATTCCGACTTCACGCAGTCGAGTTGCAGACTGCGATCCGGACTACGATCGGTTTTGTGAGATTAGCTCCACCTCGCGGCTTGGCAACCCTCTGTACCGACCATTGTAGCACGTGTGTAGCCCAGGCCGTAAGGGCCATGATGACTTGACGTCATCCCCACCTTCCTCCGGTTTGTCACCGGCAGTCTCCTTAGAGTGCCCACCATTACGTGCTGGTAACTAAGGACAAGGGTTGCGCTCGTTACGGGACTTAACCCAACATCTCACGACACGAGCTGACGACAGCCATGCAGCACCTGTGTCAGAGTTCCCGAAGGCACCAATCCATCTCTGGAAAGTTCTCTGCATGTCAAGGCCTGGTAAGGTTCTTCGCGTTGCTTCGAATTAAACCACATGCTCCACCGCTTGTGCGGGCCCCCGTCAATTCATTTGAGTTTTAACCTTGCGGCCGTACTCCCCAGGCGGTCAACTTAATGCGTTAGCTGCGCCACTAAAATCTCAAGGATTCCAACGGCTAGTTGACATCGTTTACGGCGTGGACTACCAGGGTATCTAATCCTGTTTGCTCCCCACGCTTTCGCACCTCAGTGTCAGTATGAGCCCAGGTGGTCGCCTTCGCCACTGGTGTTCCTTCCTATATCTACGCATTTCACCGCTACACAGGAAATTCCACCACCCTCTGCCCTACTCTAGCTCGCCAGTTTTGGATGCAGTTCCCAGGTTGAGCCCGGGGCTTTCACATCCAACTTAACGAACCACCTACGCGCGCTTTACGCCCAGTAATTCCGATTAACGCTTGCACCCTCTGTATTACCGCGGCTGCTGGCACAGAGTTAGCCGGTGCTTATTCTGTTGGTAACGTCAAAACAGCAAGGTATTCGCTTACTGCCCTTCCTCCCAACTTAAAGTGCTTTACAATCCGAAGACCTTCTTCACACACGCGGCATGGCTGGATCAGGCTTTCGCCCATTGTCCAATATTCCCCACTGCTGCCTCCCGTAGGAGTCTGGACCGTGTCTCAGTTCCAGTGTGACTGATCATCCTCTCAGACCAGTTACGGATCGTCGCCTTGGTGAGCCATTACCTCACCAACTAGCTAATCCGACCTAGGCTCATCTGATAGCGCAAGGCCCGAAGGTCCCCTGCTTTCTCCCGTAGGACGTATGCGGTATTAGCGTTCCTTTCGAAACGTTGTCCCCCACTACCAGGCAGATTCCTAGGCATTACTCACCCGTCCGCCGCTAACTCGAAGAGCAAGCTCTTCTCATCCGCTCGACTTGCATGTGTTAGGCCTGCCGCCAGCGTTCAATCTGAGCCATGATCAAACTCTTCAGTTCAATACTGCTTGGG
>NZ_JBMDIJ010000164.1:0-4798 GCF_057808595.1 Pseudomonas sp. FG98
TTCATCGCGGGTCATGGCGGTCTCCTTGGCCTTTCCAGGCTGCTCGCGGATAGCGGTCAGCAGATTGAAAGGCCAAGGTGAACGGCGGCACAACTGACAGAAATAACAGGTAGCCGCCGTGACTTGACGAAATGCCAGCAGATTCAGGGGGTTGTGCTGAAGCCAGCGAAGACCGGGAGGAAAAAACTCAGATCCGCGCCGCTTCGACACGCCCCAGGCGCACCCCGGTATGCTCCTCCACCTTGCCATCCCCGCTGATATACCCATGCCGCGTCAGGTTGGGCATCAGCACCGAGGCGATGAAGGTCACGCACAGCACCGCCGCGACGTAGAAGAAGAAATGGCTTTCCAGCCCCTCCGAGCGGAACGACAGCGCCACGTACTCGGCGGTGCCACCGAAAGCGGCATTGCCGATGGCGTAGGGGAAGCCGACGCCCAGGGCGCGTACCGCCGGCGGGAACAGTTCGGCCTTCACAATCCCGGCAATCGGCGTGTACAGCGAGGCGATCACCAGCCCGACGAAGACCAGGGCGAAGGCCACTACCGGACTGTGCGTTCCCTGGATGGCGAACAGCAACGGAATCACCACCAGCACGCCAATGCCGGAGAACAGCAGCATGTGCGCCTTGATCCCGATGCGGTCGGCGAGCAGGCCGAACAGCGGCTGGCAGAGCATGAAGCCGATCAGCGCCGAGGTCATGATGAAGCTGACCGTCTCGGCGTCGAAGCCGGCGGAGATCACCAGGAATTTCTGCATGTAGGTGGTGAAGGTGTAGAAGTACAGCGAGCCGCCAACGGTGAAGGCCAGCACCAGCGCCACCGCACGCTTGTGCTTGAACAGGCCGCGCAGGGAGCCGGCGCCTTCGCGGTGCATGTCCTTCTTCGAGGCGGTTTCGTGCATCGAGCGGCGCAGGTAGACCACCACCACGGCACTCACCGCACCGATGAAGAACGGAATGCGCCAGCCCCATTCGCGCAGTTGCTCGTCGCTCAGGGTCTGTTGCAGCACCACTACGGTGAACAGCGCGAGCAACTGTCCGGCGATGATCGTGAAGTACTGGAACGAGCCATAGAAGCAGCGCCGTCCAGGCGTGGCGATCTCACTGATGTAGGTGGCGCCGGTGCCGTACTCGGCACCCACCGACAGGCCCTGGATCAGCCGGGCGATCACCAGCATCACCGGGGCGGCCAGGCCGATGCTGTCGTAGGTCGGCATGACCGCAATCAGCAGCGAGCCGGCGCACATCATGAACACCGAGATGATCATCGACACCTTGCGTCCGCGGGTGTCGGCGATCCAGCCGAAGATCCAACCGCCCAGCGGGCGCATGAAGAAGCCGACGGCGAACACCCCGGCGGTGGCCAGCAGTTGCGTGGTGGTGTCGCCCTTGGGGAAGAACGCGGCGGCGAAGTAGATCGCCGTGTAGGCATAGATGAAAAAGTCGTACCACTCCACCAGGTTGCCCGAGCAGGCACCAAGGATGGCTTTGACGCGGTTGGGTTGTTTCTGGGCGCCGCCGTCGGCGGTCCCGGGAATCGATACGGACATGAGGTTCACCCTGATCTTGTTCTTGTAATACGCCGGACAGGGACGACCGGCATGACCTCACGCTATCCCAGGCCGGGTGCGCCAATAAGGCGGCTGACGGGCCTAACTGATATGCCGAAATTTTATCGATGCTGGTGCAGGCCATGTATTTCGCGGCTTGCGCAAGCGTGGCGGGACCTTGCGCGGGCGCGCGGGGCGTTTCACTGGCGGGCAATATGTATACACTTGTGTCAGTTTCGCCTTCCCGTAGTCCTGACTGGCCCGCCCATGGATGTCGTTCAACTCAAGACCCTGATCCACGTTGCCGAACTGGGCAGCCTGAGCAAGGCCTCCGATCGCCTGCACATCGCCCAGCCGGCCCTGAGCCGGCAGATCCGCATGCTGGAGAAGGAACTGGGCACCTACCTGTTCGAGCGCCATGGGCGCGGCATGGTCATCACCGACGCCGGCCGCGAAGTGCTGGCCCATGCCACGCGGATCATGGAGGAGATGGAGTCGATCCGCAGTTCGGTGGCGGGCGGGCGTACCAACCTGCGCGGCACCGTGGTCATCGGCACCACGCCGACGGTGGCCGAGATCATCACCGTGCCGCTGGTGCGCAAGCTGCGCGAAGCCCAGCCGAACCTGGCCGTGCGCTTTTCCTCGGCTTTCAGCGGCTACCTGCTGGACTGGCTGCAGCGCGGCGAGCTGGAACTGGCGATCTCCTACGACCCGCAGCCCCTGCACACCCTGCGCATCGTCCCGGTGATGATGGAAAACCTGCTGCTGGTCGGCCCCGCCGAGGCCGGCCTGGACCTGCAACAGCCGCTGAGTTTCGCCAGCCTGGCCGAGCGCGAACTGGTGTTGCCCAGCGCCCGCCATGGCCTTCGGGTAATCCTCGACAACTGCGCGCGGGAAGTGGGCGTGAAGCTGCGCACCAGCGTCGAGGCCGACTCCTTCGGCGCGATGATCGACCTGGTGCGCAACGGTTTCGGCCTGACCGTGCTGCCGCTGGCGCCGATCTGGGCGCAACTGGAAAACGGCAGCCTGTGCGCCGCGCCGCTGGTCGACCCGGTGCCGATGCGCAAGCTGGTCCAGGTGTTTCCGGCGGATCGCCGGGTCAGTCCGGCGGCGCGCTTCGTTGCCGAAAGCTTTATCGAGATCGCCGCCGACCTGGTCGAGCGGCGCATCTGGGCCGGGCACATGCTCTGAGTCCTCAATCGCATTTTTTCTGGAGTACCCCGTTTGACCCGCGACACGCTACCCCTCGTCCTGCTTCCCGGCCTGCTCAATGACCACCGTCTGTGGACCCATGCCCAGGCGACCTTCGCCGCCACCCGCGAGGTGCTGATCCCCGACCTGAGCCAGGACACTTCCATCGTTGCCATGGCCGAGCGCGTGCTGGAGCAGGCACCGCCACGTTTCGCCCTGGCGGCGCTGTCCATGGGCGGCTATGTCGCCTTCGAAATCCTCCGTCGCGCTCCCGAGCGGGTGGAGCGCCTGGCCCTGCTCGACACCATGGCCCGCCCCGACGAACCCAACCGGGCCCGGGTGCGCCGTGGCCTGCTGGAGCTGGCCGGACTGGGCAAGTTCAAGGGCGTCACTCCGCAGTTGCTGCCGCGCCTGATGCATGCCCGCAGCCTGGACAGCGATGTGCCCCAGGTGGTGATGGACATGGCCGACGCCATTGGCCGCGAGGGCTTTATCCGCCAGCAGCAGGCGATCATCGAGCGAGCCGACTACCAGCCGCTGCTGACCGCCATCCGCGTGCCGACCCTGGTGCTGTTCGGTGCCCAGGACGAGATCACCCCGCTGGCCGAAGCGCGCTTCATGCACGAAGCGATTGCCGGATCGCACCTGGAACTGATCGACGAGTGCGGTCACCTGCCACCGCTGGAGCACCCGGAGCGCACCAGCGAATTGCTGGGCCAATGGCTCGACGGTGTCTTCGACGCCTGATTCCTTTTTCCCGCAGTCCCCGGATGTATTCGTGAAAGACCCTGCTGCTTCACCCGGCGTGACCGGTATTTTTCTTCTTGGCCTGTTGCAGATCCTGGTCTGGGGCGGTTCGTTCTTCCTCCTCGCGGTGATGGCTGCGCCCATCGTGCGTGACACCGGCTGGGCCAACCAGTGGGTGTATGGCGCGTTGTCCCTGAGCCTGCTGGTGTCCGCCGTGCTGGCGCCAACCACCAGCAAACTGGTCGCCCGCTTTGGCGGCCGGCCGGTGCTGGCCAGCAGTGGGGCGGTGGTCGCGCTGGGCTTGCTGCTGATGGCCTGGGCGCCGGCACTGGGCTGGTTCCTGCTGGCCTGGGCGGTGATCGGCGTGGGCATGGCGCTGGGGCTGTATGAAGCGTTGTTCGCCAGCCTCGGTGCGCTGTATGGCGAGAAGGCCGCCGGGGCGATTACCGGCATCACCCTGATTTCCGGCTTTGCCTCGACCCTGACCTGGCCGCTGGTGGCATTGCTGATCGAGCACCTGGGCTGGCGCATGACCTGCGTGGCCTATGCCCTGGTGCTGCTGGTCAGCGTCGCACCGCTGTACTGGCGGGCGCTGCCGGCGGGGGTGGGCATCCGCATCGCCAGCAAGGCCCGGCAGCTCAGTGAAGACCGGGTCGATCCGCGGGTCTACTGGCTGCTCACGGCAATCTTCGCCATTGGTGCGGTATTGATGACGGCGGTGGCGGTGCACCTGGTGTCGATCCTCCAGGGGCAGGGCCACAGCCTGGTGGCGGCCATCGGCTTTGCCGCAGTGCTGGGGCCGTGCCAGGTGGGTTCGCGGATCGTGCAGATCTTCGCCCGCAAGCGCCATCCGCTGTGGACCACCTTGATTTCCGTGGGGCTGGTGGCGGCGGGCTTGCTGCTGGTGACCCTGGTGCCGCTAGCGACTTTCGCCGGGCTGGTGTTGTATGGCTTTGGCAATGGGCTGAGGGCGATCGTCCGTGGACTGCTGCCGCTGGCGCTGATGTCGCCGAGCAACTACGTGCTGCTGATGGGGCGCATGTCGCTGCCGTCACTGATTGGCCAGGCGGCCACGCCGCTGCTTGGCGGCTGGTTGTTGCAGGTGGCCGGACCGGGGGCGGTGCTGGGGGCGATGAGTGGCCTGGCGGTGGTCAATGTGCTGTTGGTGGGGTTGTTGTTTCGGGTGCTTTAGTGGAAATGGGGGCTGAGTTGAGGGCCTCATCGCTGCATGGGTATCTACACATCTCTATCAGGTCCAACACGGACCTTGTGGGAGCGGCTGTTAGCCGGGACGCCGGACCGCGCGATCGG
>NZ_JBMDIJ010000165.1:0-4658 GCF_057808595.1 Pseudomonas sp. FG98
TTGATCTGAAATTGTGTAGATACCCATGCTCATCGCTGGCAAGCCAGCTCCCACAAGTTATGAGTTGCCTCTGAAAGCCAAGCCCGCCCTACCAGATCGGCAGTGTGTAAGTCACCAGGAACCGCGTCTGGTTCTCGTCCCGGAACGCCGCTCCCGTCGGGAAGTCATTGCGGTAGATCGACTTGCGCGCCAGGAACCCGACATTCTTCAGCGGCCCGCTCTGGATCACATAACCCAGTTCCATCTGGAATTCGCGCTCCTTGCGGTCGTCGGCATTGAGTGACGCCAGTTCGATATTGTCCCCGCGCACATAGCGCAAGCGCCCCTTCAGCCCCGGCACGCCCATGGCGACGAAGTCGTAGTCGTAGATCGCCTGCCAGGTGTGCTCCTTGGCATTGAGGAAGTCCGAGCTCATGGTCAGCTCGCTCATGCCCATCAGCTCGGTACCGGAGACGTAGGGCGTGGCCGAGTCGCCGCTGGAGTGCATGTAGCCGATGCCCAGCTTGTGCCCGCCCAGGCGATAGCTGAACAGCGCCGAGGCATTGATGTTGTCGACCCGCCCTGCCCGCGCCTGGCCATCTTCACGGCTGAAGAAGCTGCGCAGGTCGGCGCTGAAGGTGCCGTCGCCGATGCCCTGCTCGTAGAGCGCGGCGAGGGTGTCCTGCTGGTACAGGTCCTGGAGTTCGGCGTGGTAGGCGCGCAAGCCAAAAGCCTTGGTCAACTGGTAGTCGGCACCGGCATAGAGCATGTGCGACGAGGTTTCCGAGCCACGGAAGCGGCCATTGGGCGAGGCTATCGCCATGCGCTCGTAGCTGGTGGAGTCGCGCTTGTTGATGCGGTCGAGGTAGCCGGCGTTGACCGTCAGGCCATCGATTTCCTTCGAGCTCAGGGTGGTGCCGCGGAAGGTCTGCGGCAGCAGGCGCGAGGGGCTGGCGAAGGCGAATGGCAGAAAGATCAGGTTGTCGCCGCTCTTCAGCGTGGTCTGGCTGATCTTCATCTTGGCGGTCAGGGCAAGGCGCGAGTAATCGTCGGCCGCCACGCCGTCGCTTTTCGACACCGGCAGCAGTTCGGTGCCGCTGCGGTGCGGCGCGGAATCCAGTTTCACACCCAGCAATCCCCGGGCATCCAGGCCGAAGCCGACCGGCCCCTCGGTAAAGCCGGACTCGACGAACAGGTTGAAGCCCTGTGCCCACTCCCGCGCGGCGCTCTTGGCGCCGCCGTCCTTGTAGTCGCGATCCAGGTAGTAGTTTTTCAGGCCGAGATTGGCGTGGCTGTCTTCGAAGAAGCCGCCGGCCAGGCTCGGGGTGCTGGCGAATGCCACCGCCAGCGCCAGGGTAGCGCGGGTATCACGAACGCAGTGATGCATAGGGGGAGTCCACTCTTGTTGTTGTTTTTCTGGCAGTCGGGCGATGACTCAGGCATCGCCTTGCAGCGGAGAATGGAAAGGCGCCGGAAGTCCGTCAACGGCAAATGACCGATAATCGAACATTAATTTTATTAACTATTTGCGCTTTTACAGCGGCTTTTACGCCTTGCCAGCGTCTAGCACAGGGTTCCTGTCCTCTCGCACAACCCGGAAAAAACCAGCTGCAAAAATAGTTATTCTTGTTATCTTGTTTTCACGCCGCTGCTGAAAGCCGGCGCAAGCAGAACAACAACAAGAAACGAGGCCATGCCATGGACATTTCATCGCGTCGTCCGACGCTGACAATCGCTTTGTGTTTCATCGTCGCGCTGATCGAGGGTTTCGACCTGCAATCGGCCGGCACCGCGGCCGCCGGTTTGCGCCAGAGTTTCGAACTGGACCCGAAGATGCTCGGCTGGGTGTTCAGCGCCAGCATCGTCGGCCTGCTGCCGGGCGCCTTCTTCGGCGGCTGGCTGGCCGACCGCATCGGGCGCAAGAAGGTACTGGTGGCGGCGGTCATCCTGTTCGGCGTGTTCTCCCTGTGGACCGCCTATGTCGAGACCTACAGCCACCTGCTGCTGGCCCGGCTGATGACCGGACTGGGGCTGGGCGCCGCACTGCCCAACCTGATCGCCCTGTGTGCCGAGGCGGTCGGCGAACAGCGGCGCAGTACCGCGATCAGCATCATGTATTCCGGGGTGCCGCTGGGCGGCGCACTGGCGGCGGTGGTGGCGATGTTCAGCCATGACCATTGGCAGATGACCTTCATCATCGGCGGCCTGGCGCCACTGGCCGCAGTGCCGCTGATGATCGCCCTGCTCCCGGAATCCCGCGCCTTCCAGCAGGCAGGGGCGATACTGCAACGCGCCTCCACCTCCACTGCCCTGTTCGGCGAAGGCCGCGCCAGCGCCACCCTGCTGCTGTGGCTGGCCTACTTCTTCACCCTCACGGTGATGTACATGCTGCTCAACTGGCTACCGTCGCTGCTGATCGGCCAGGGCTTCAGCAAGCCCGACGCCGGGCTGGTGCAAATGCTGTTCAATATCGGCGGCGCCATCGGCTCGCTGCTCGGTGGTGTACTGCTGGACCGTGGCAATCCGCAACGGGTGACCCTGTGCATCTATGCCGGATTGCTCGCCTCGCTGGCCGGGCTGGGGCTGTCGGCAGGCGTCACCGCGATGGCCATCGCCGGCTTCGCTGCCGGGTTGTTCGTGCTGGCGGCGCAGCTGGTGCTGTATGCGCTGGCGCCACCGCTGTATCCGACCGCCGTGCGTGCCACGGGCGTTGGTGCGGCCGTGGCCATCGGACGGTTGGGGTCGGTGAGCGGGCCGCTGGCGGCCGGGCAGATTCTGGCGGCGGGGGCTGGCACTGCCGGGGTGTTGCTGGCGGCGTCGCCGGGACTTGTGGTGGCGGCGTTGGCGGCGATTCAGGTGATGCGTCGCGCGGGCCAGACCGCAGACCCCGTCACCGCGCCCTTGCCGAAAGCCGGATCCTGAATCCAGCAGGTGCCCGCCACTACGCGGGCACCTGATATTTCTGTCAGTTTCGCCCTCCCCCCGTCTCTGCTGAAATAACCCGTAGTGGTAAAGGGCCAGCTGGAGCACGCGACATGAACACCGGACAGAATCCCGAATCCCTTATCTACTCCATCGTCGCTGACAAGAAACACCTCACGCGGGTCAGCCGCAGCCAGCATTTCCGTGACGACCTCGGGCTCAGCTCGATGGATGCGCTGGAAATCATCATGCAGGTGGAAGACTGCTTCCATATCGAGATTCCCGACGAGGACAGCGAGCAATTGGCGACGGTGGGGGATTTGATCGACGAGGTCAGTGCCAGGCTGAATAGGGCTACCTGATATTTTTGTCAGTTTCGGGAAGTCCGGCGCTCTGCTGGAATGCTCATCCGCCCCTCATCCATGGGGAACTTCAGGAGAACGTCGATATGAGCCTAGAAAAGATCCAGGGCATCATCGCTGAAACATTAGGCGTCGGTTTGCCAAAACCCACGGCCCGCCTGAGAGAGGATCTTGACGCCGACTCTCTCAACATAGCCGAACTCGTATCAGCCCTCAAAAGGGAGTTCGGAATCCAGATCAGTGACGCCGACTGGGAGCACGTGACAGACGTTGCCTCGCTGGCCGCTCTGGTCAAAAAGAAGACTGGATGACCAAGCCCCGCGAAGCTCAGTAGTCATACCTGTCCACCGCCCGCCGCCGCTCATTGTCGTCGCGCATATCGTAATTGGCGGTGGTCTGGATATTGCTGTGGTGCGCCAGTTTCTGCGCGATCGACAGGTCATGCTCCTCGATCACCCGGGTGATGAACGAGCGGCGGAAATCGTGGGGCATGATCTTCACCCCGACCTGCTGCCCGCGCTGGCGGGCGATGTAGTAGATGGCGTGCTTGGTAATGCGCTCGCGGGTGATATGGCTGCCGCGGCGGATGCGGTTGAACAGGAAGCCGTCGTCTGTTTGGCCGGCCGGCAATTGCTGGCGACGGAAGCTCAGCCAGGCGTCAAGTTTTTCGAAGGCCCACACCGGGGCGTACTTGATCAGTTGCTTGTTGCCCTTGCCCAGCACCCGCAGGCTGCGCTCGGCGAAGTCGACCTGGTCGAGGTCGAGGTTGACCGATTCCGACTTGCGCATGCCGGTGCCGTACAGCAGGGCGATCAGCGCGGCGTCGCGCAGGCCCTGGGGACGCGGGTCGGCGGCGCAGACCTCCATCAGCTCACGAATCAGGCTGCGCTTGAGATTGCGCCCCACCGGCAGGCGGCTGCCCTGCACGCCTTTTACTTCACGGATACGCAGCAAACGCTCCTGGTCGATCAGGCCCAGGCGCCAGGCCTCGTTCATCACCCCGCGGATGGCATTGACGTACAGCGAGGTGCTGTTGGGCGCATAGCCGTCACTGCGCAAGGCGGCGACAAGGTCGGTGATATGGGCGGGATCGAGCTGGTGCCAGGGCACCTCGACGATGTCCATGTCGGCAAAACCGAGGCGGTCGGCGGCGTCCTGCAGGACGTACTTCATGGTCAACTGGCTGGAAGGTGCGAGTCGGGCGAGGTATTGCAAAAGCGGGTTGGTCAGTGGAGCGGGCAAACCGTGGGGTTCCTCGGCAGGGTGGAAAGCGAGGCAGGATGACCGAGGGTCGGGTTTCCCGTCAAACCTCATTGCTGGCGGGAGAGGCATCGCTGGCAACGCCAGCTCCCACAGGGACCGCGTCGAGCACAGATGCTGTGGCTGGCCCGAAAT
>NZ_JBMDIJ010000166.1:0-4458 GCF_057808595.1 Pseudomonas sp. FG98
AGGTCCGTGTTGTACCTGATAGAGATGTGTAGATACCCATGCAGCGATGAGGCCCAAACAGGCACCATCAATCACCCGGCAAAGCGCCAAGATAACCCCCTAAACCCGCTCTTATCGCGCCTTCACCCCCTGCCCCCGCTGGGCATACTCGCGCCCAGTCTCATTCCCGAAGCAGCTGTCCATGCCCTCCACCTCCAAGAAGATCTGGTTCTGGTTCATTCCGCTGGCCCTGGTCGCCGCGGCCGCCAGCTCGGCGGGCGTGTATGCCTATGTGATGCGCGAACGCGCCGCGCTACAGGCCAGTCGCCCCGCCGCAGCGCTGCCCCAGGCACCGCTGCTGGTGAGCGTGGCGCCGATGACGGTCAACCTGCGCAATGACCGCGGCGATTCGGACATGCTCTACGTCGGCTTCAACCTGGAAGTCGGCAACGAAGAAACACGCAAGCTGCTGGAACTGTACATGCCGAAGATTCGCAGCCAGTTGCTCACTGCGCTCAGCGGCCAGGACAGCAGTGAACTGGCGACCCCACAGGGCAAGGACGCCCTGGCTGCGCGCATCCTCGAACTGTTGCGCAGCACCCTGGCCAGCGGGCAGGGCGATATCGCCCTGCTCGGCGTGCTCTACACCGACTTCATCGTGCAATAACCCATGTCCACCAACGACGTGCTCTCGCAAGAAGAGATCGACATGCTGCTGCGCGGCAGCGACGACCTCGACCCCATCGATTTCGCCCACGGCGAAGACACGCACTTCGCCGGCGGCGAGTCCCCCGACGAACACGAACGCATCCGCCCCTACGACCCGGCGACCCAGCACCGGGTGATCCAGGAGCGCCTGCACGCCCTGGATATCATCAACGGTCGCTTCGCCCGCTACTTCCGCATGAGCCTGTTCAACCTGATCCGGCGCAACGTCGACATCACCGTCAAGGGCATCGGCTACCAGAGCTTCAGCGAGTTTTCCCTGCGCCTGCCGATGCCCACCAACATCAACCTGCTGGCCATGAAGCCCCTGCGCGGCACCGCGCTGGTAGTGTTTCCGCCGAGCGTGGTGTTCATGGTGGTGGACAACCTGTTCGGCGGCGACGGGCGCTTCGTGACCAAGTCCGAAGGCCGCGAGTTCACCAACACCGAGATGCGCATCATCCGCCGCCTGCTCGACCTGACCGTGGACGCCTACCGCGATGCCTGGAAGGCGGTGTACCCGCTGGAGATCGAGTACCTGCGCTCCGAGATGCAGGCCAAGTTCGCCAATATCACCGGCTCCCCCAATGAAATCGTGGTCAATTCCACCTTCCACCTCGAAGTGGGCAACCTCTCCAGCGATTTCAACGTCGTCATCCCGTACCTGATGCTCGAGCCCATGCGCCAACTGCTCAACGGCCCGCTGACCGACGTCAACCCGGACGAAGAGCGGCAGTGGAACCGGCGCATGGCCGACGAGATTCCCCATTCCCAGGTCGAGCTGATCGCCGACTTCGCCGAGATCGATTCGCGCCTGGGCCAGGTCATGGCACTGAAGGTCGGCGACGTGCTGCCCCTCGAACTGCCGGACGAGGTCAAGGTGCGGGTCGATGGCGTGCCGGTGATGAACTGCGAGTACGGCAGCTACAACGGCGCCCGCGCCCTGCTGGTCAAGGACCTGATCGATCACTCCCTGGGCAAGCCCTCTTCTTCCAGCCGATTCGTCAAGGGCCACCTGCCCACAGCCAAGGACTCCGAGAATGAGTGATCCGAACCTTCCCGAACACGAACAGGACGAGTGGGCCGACGCCCTGGCCGAACAGGGCGCCGCCGGCGAGCTCGACCCCTGGGCGGAGGCGCTGGCCGAGCAAGGCCAGGCAGTGACCGCGCCGGCCGAGAACCCAGTGTTCAAGCCCCTGGACGTCGTCCAGCCGACCGCCTCGCCGCGGGAGCTGGAAATGATCATGGACATCCCGGTCAAGCTCAGCGTGGAACTAGGCCGCACCCGCATCACCATCAAGCAGTTGCTGGAGCTGGCCCAGGGCTCGGTGCTGGCCCTCGACGGCCTGGCCGGCGAGCCCATGGATATCCTCATCAACAGCTACCTGATCGCCCAGGGCGAAGTGGTGGTGGTGGATGATCGCTACGGCATCCGCATCACCGAGATCATCACGCCGTCCGAGCGTGTGCAGAAGCTCAACCGATGACCCCGCCCGCGCCCGCCGACGACCTGGTCGGCCTCGCCCTGCTGGGCAAGACCGCCCTGGCCCTGGGCATGGTCGCCGCCTGCATTCTCCTCGGCGGCTGGTTGATCTCGCGCCTCGGCGCGCGGCCCGGCGGCACCCGCGAAGTGGTCAAGGTGATCGGCGGCACCCGTCTCGGGCAAAAGGAAAAGGTGATGGTGGTCGAGGTGCGCGGGCGCTGGCTGGTGCTGGGCGTGACAGCGCAACAGGTCACCTGCCTGTCCGAACTGGAAGCGCCCACCGCAGACGCCGCCGCTGCTGACGAACCCGCCGCACGCGGCTTCGCCCAGCGCTTGGCCGACGCCCTGGGCCGTGGCGTGGAGAAGCGTCCATGAGGCTGCGTCCGGCCCTGCTGCCCTTGCTGTTGCTGCTGATGATCCCGGTCGCCGATGCCGCGCCTGCCCTGCAAGGTCTGTCCGGTTTCACTGGCGAGGCCGGCGGGGAAAAATGGTCGCTGAGCCTGCAAACCCTGCTGCTGCTCAGTGCCATGGCCTTCCTCCCGGCGGTGCTGCTGATGATGACCGGCTTCACCCGCATCATCATCGTCCTCGGCCTGCTGCGTACCGCCATCGGCACCACCAGCGCACCGCCCAACCAGGTGCTGCTGGGGCTGGCGCTGTTCCTCACCTTCTTCGTCATGTCGCCAACCCTGGAGCAGGCGTATCAAAAGGCCTGGCTGCCGTTTTCCAGGGACGAAATGAACGTCGAGCAGTTCCTCGACCAGGCCAGCCAGCCGTTTCGCACCTTCATGCTGGCGCAGACCCGGCAAAGCGATATCGGCCTGTATGCACGCCTGGCCAAGATCGGCGACCTCCAGGGCCCCGAGGACATCCCCATGCGCGTGCTGCTCCCGGCCTTCGTCACCAGCGAACTGAAGACCGCGTTCCAGGCCGGGTTCACCATCTTCATCCCGTTCCTGATCATCGACCTGCTGGTGGCCAGTGTGCTGATGGCGCTGGGCATGATGATGGTGCCGCCCTCGACCATCTCGCTGCCGTTCAAGCTGATGCTGTTCGTCCTGGTGGACGGCTGGCAGTTGCTGCTCGGCTCGCTGGCGCAAAGCTTCTACCCGGTCTGACTGGAGGACCGCGATGACCCCGGAAATGGTGATGGACCTGGCCTACAAGGGCATGCGCATGAGCATGACCATGGCCGCGCCGCTGCTGCTGGTGACCCTGTGCATCGGCCTGCTGGTCAGCCTGTTCCAGGCGGCGACGCAGATCAACGAATCGACCCTGTCGTTCATTCCCAAGGTGGTCGGCGTGTGCCTGGTGCTGATCCTCGCCGGGCCGATGCTGATGGAAATGCTGGTGGACTACACCCGCGCGCTGTTCAGCAGCCTGCCGACGCTGATTGGCTGACGGGCGTTGATCGAGGTCGACTGGGCGCAACTGCAGCCCTGGGTCAGCGCCTTCTTCTGGCCGTTCTGCCGGTTTCTCGGGTTCTTCATGAGCGACCCGATCCTTGGGCACAAGAACATCTCCAACCAGGTCAAGGTCGGCCTCGCCGCGCTGCTGGCCTTCCTCATCGCGCCCAACCTGCCGCCGCTGCCGCCAATCGCGCTGTTCTCCTGGGCCGGCTTCGGCGTGATCGTCGAGCAACTGCTGATCGGCCTGTCCCTGGGCATGGTCATGCGCATCACCCTGGCGGTGGTGGAAATGGCCGGGGAAATCTGCGGCATGCAGATGGGCCTGGCGTTCGCCTCGTTCTTCTCCGCCGACAGCAACACCAACAGCCAGGTGCTCTCGCGCTTTCTCGGGCTGGTGACCATCCTCATGTTCCTTGCCCTGGACGGGCACCTGCTGGTCCTGGAACTGCTGGCCAGCACCTTCGAGCGCCTGCCCATCGGCCACTTCGACTTCAACCCCCAGGCCTGGAACGCCATGGCCCGGCATGGCGGGACCATCTTCCTCACCGGCTTGCTGCTGGCCCTGCCGATGGTGGGGGCGCTGCTGATCATCAACCTGGCGATGGGCATCCTCAACCGCGTGGCGCCGCAACTCACGGTGTTCTCGGTGGGCTTCCCGGCGACGCTGTTCGTGGGGATGTTGCTGCTGACCGTACTGGTCGGGGATCTCGGGCAGTTTCTGGAGGGGCTGCTGGAGCAGGCGTTGCGCTTCATGGGGTTGTTTATCGAGGGGTTGGGGCGGGGCTGAAGATACCCCTGAATGAACAGGCATTTGCTGGCTGCCCATAACCCTGTGGGAGCTGGCTTGCCAGCGATGAGCATGGGTATCTACACATCTCTATC
>NZ_JBMDIJ010000167.1:0-4361 GCF_057808595.1 Pseudomonas sp. FG98
ATGGTTTTGGGACCGCTGGCGCGGTCCATCGCAGCTAAAGCAGCTCCTACCTGGACCGCGTCGCATGGGTAGTCTGGGTAAACCGGAAGGTATGTAGATACCCATGCTCATCGCTCGCAAGCCAGCGCCGCGGACATTGTGGGAGCCGGCTTGCCGGCGATGAGGTCCGCAGCCATAACACAAATCTTGTTGCCGCACCCCTTGGAGACAAGCCCATGCCCCGCACCATCAATGAATCCGACCCCCGCTGGCAGGCCCTGCTCGCCCGCGATGCCTCCGCCGACGGCACCTTCGTCTACGGCGTGCGCACCACCGGCGTGTACTGCCCGCCGTCCAGCTCGGCGCGCCGGCCCAACATCGAGAACGTGGAGTTCTTCGATACCCCGGCCGAAGCCGAGGCCGCCGGCTATCGCCCAAGCAAGCGCCGCGGCGGCGACCAGGGCGAGCTGGCCCGCCAGCACGCCGACCAGGTAACCCGGGCCTGCAAGCTGATCGAGAACGCCGAAGTCGAGCCAAGCCTGAACCAGCTGGCGGAACAGGTGAACATGAGCCCGTACCACTTCCACCGAGTGTTCAAACGCGCCACCGGCCTGACCCCCAAGGCATACGCCAGTGCCCACCGCGCGCGCCGCCTGCGCGACCAGTTGCAGCGCGCCGACTCCATCACCGAAGCCGTCTACGAAGCCGGTTTCAATTCCAATAGCCGCTTCTACGAGTCGAGCAACGCGCGCCTGGGCATGACCCCGGGGGCCTGGCGCAACGGCGGGGCCAATACCGATATCCACTTCGCCATCGCCCAGTGCTCGCTGGGGGCGATCCTGATTGCACAAAGCCCGCGAGGTATCTGCGCGATTCTGCTGGGCGACGATCCGCAAGCGCTGCTGCAGGACCTGCAGGACAAATTCCCCAAGGCCAACCTGATCGGCGCCGATGCGGACTTCGAGCAACTGGTAGCCAAGGTGGTGGGTTTCGTCGAGGCCCCGGCCATCGGCCTCGACCTGCCCCTGGACCTGCAAGGCACAGCCTTCCAGGAACGGGTCTGGCAGGCATTGCGGGAAATCCCGGCGGGCAGCACCGCCAGCTACGCGCAAATCGCCGAGCGCATCGGTGCGCCGAAGGCCGTGCGTGCGGTAGCCCAGGCCTGTGCGGCCAACAGCATCGCCGTGGCGGTCCCCTGCCATCGGGTGGTACGCAGCGACGGCAACCTGTCCGGCTATCGCTGGGGCGTGGAACGCAAGCAGCAACTACTGCAACGGGAACACGCCTGAAACTTATTCATTACCTTAATCACATCAATCAAGTTATTCGAAACAAAACTTACAGGCATAAAAAAGCCCCGCAACCTGCGGGGCTTTCTATCAGCCGGGTATAACTATCAACCCTGGCTGCAACCATCACCCATCACCCGATATTCAACCGTGTGACGCTGGCCTTGATGGTCTTCATAGACCATGGTGGCCGGAACAACTTCACAGACATTGGCAACTTTCGACAGGCTGATGACCTTGGCGATATCCAGCTTGGTGCCGTAGCTGTACTGCTCGACTTGCGGCTGTACGGCCTGGTCGGCAAGGGCGAACGAAGAGACGGCAAGCAATGCGGCTGCAACTAATGCTTTCATGATTAATGGCCTTTAAAGCAATCGAACCAACAGATTGACTTCATATGCCGGAATGGCGCGGAGAAGTTGTCATATCAATGATTGAACATGACACGAAGTACCGATCCCGTTGGAACTTGTTCATGGGGGATGCGCTTAGTTTACTGATCTGCTAACTTCCGTGAATCATCAAGACTGACATTCACTGTTACAGATACTGCAACAATCCAGGCCAATCCTTACCTCTCGGGAAACGCCGCAAACACCCGCCCCAGAGCCATCGCCCATGTCCGACAAGCCGCCGATCCAGTGCACGCCACTGAGCCGCCTCGAATGGCCGCTATTGAACAAGTTCTATAAAGCCCAGGGTTCGGCCATGCGCACCAGCGATGCCGGCGAGGCCTGGGTGGTGCGTGCCGGGGAGATCGTCGCCGGCCTGAACCTGACGCCGGTCGCGGACGGACACTGGCTGACCGGCCTGCTGGTCGCCTCCGAGCGGCGCCGGCAAGGCCTGGCACGCTTGCTGATCGACACAGCCTGCGGCGGTCGGCTGACCTGGCTGTTCTGCCACCCGGACCTGCAAGGGTTCTACGAAGGATTGAACTTCACGGTTAACGAGGACCTGCCCCAGACCCTCGCCGATCGCCTGGCCCGCTACCGCCGCAGCAAGCCGCTGCTGGCGATGCGCCGCGATCAGTCGTCGGCAGCAGGATCCAGCCCGGGGAACAGCACCTCGGTGTAGCCGAAGCGGCTGAAATCGTGGATCCGCGATGGATACAGGCGGCCGATCAGGTGATCGCATTCATGCTGCACCACCCGTGCGTGGAAACCGTCGGCGGTGCGCCGGATCGGCTGCCCCTGGGGGTCGACGCCCTCGTAGAAAATACTCTTGTAGCGACTCACCACGCCACGCAGGCCGGGCACCGACAGGCAGCCTTCCCAACCCTCCTCCAGCTCGGTACCGATCGGCGTGATCAGCGGATTGAGCAGAATGGTCTGCGGCACCGGCTCGGCATCCGGGTAGCGCTCGCTGCGCTCGAAGCCGAAGATCACCAGTTGCAGGTCGACGCCGATCTGCGGCGCGGCCAGGCCGACGCCACCGACATGGCGCATGGTCTCGAACATGTCGTCGATCAGTTGCTGCAGTTCGGCGCTGCCGAACAGGTGTCGGGGTACCGGCGGGGCGATGCGCAGCAGGCGCTCGTCGCCCATCTTGAGGATTTCACGAATCATGGGTGGTCCGGCTCACAGGTTCGGGTCCGGTCGCCGGGGCGTGATCGCGGCCCAGCCCGGAAACCTGGTTTGTAGCACGTTCCGGGGCGCCATCGCCGGGTTCTTTTTCCCCGGGATCCTTGCCCTCCTGCGACATATGCTCGATCACCGCGTTCATTTCCGCGCCGAGCAGCAGCACCGCCGCGGAAATGTAGAAGTACAGGAGCAGGACGATGATCGCCCCGATGCTGCCGTACATGGCGTTGTAGTCGGCAAAGGTCTTCACGTAGTAGCCGAAGCCGAGCGACGCGATGATCCACACCACCACGGCCAGCACCGAGCCCGGCGTGATGAAGCGAAACTCCTGCTTCACATCGGGCATCACGTAGTAGATCAGCGCCACCGCCACCATCATCAGGATCACGATGGCCGGCCAGCGCAGCACCGTCCATACGGTGACGATGAACTCCTCCATGCCCACCTGCGAGGCCACCCAGCTCATCACCTGCGGCCCGAGCACCATCAGCGCGGCAGCGGCCAGGAGCATGCCGGCGATGCCCACGGTGTAGAAGATCGATAGCGGAATGCGCTTCCACACCGGCCGCCCTTCGATCACGTCGTAGGCCGCGTTCATCGCGCTCATCATCAGGCGCACGCCGGCCGACGCGGTCCACAGGGCGATGACGATACCCACCGAGAGCAGACCGCCCTTGGATTGCTGGAGCTGGTCGATCACCGGATTGACCTGTTCCAGGGCCTGGGGCGGCAGGACCAGTTCGGATTGCAGGCGCAGCCAGGAGAAGAAGTCCGGCAGGTGGAGGAAACCGATCAGGGCGATCAGGAACAGCAGGAAGGGGAACAGCGAAAAAAGCATCTGGTAGGCCAGTGCCGAGGCGTAGGTGGACATCTCGTCGTCGAGGAATTCCTTGACGGTGCGCACCAGTACGCGGTGTACGGGAATACCGCGTAGATGGGTAAAGGTCATTGGCGTCTCCTTGCGCTGCCAGAAGCTCATATTCCCGGGTCGCTGGGGGAAGAGTTACAAAACAGTCTAATAGACCCCGCTGGCCAGGTCGCGATTCCCTCCCGACGGCAAAAAAAACGGCCATCCGCGGATGGCCGTCTTCGTCTGGCCCGCAGGCCGGTCAAGGCTTCTTCACGGCATCCTTGACCTTGCCCACGGCTTGCTGGGCTTCGCCCTTGATCTCCTGGGCCTTGCCTTCGGCGCGCATTTTGTCGTTACCGGTGGCCTTGCCCACGCCTTGCTTGATGTTGCCGACCGCTTCGTTGGCCATGCCTTTGACTTTGTCTTTGGTGCCACTCATGGGATTTCTCCTTGAAGGGATGTCGGAATCGACAAGCAGTGGAGTGACGGGCGAAGCGGGGAGTTTCATTTATTTTCGAAGGGGCGGATTAGTGTGCTACAGACAACCCAAAAACCCACAGGCCATGGCACGTTGCAAAAAATGTAGGAGCCTGGCTTGCCCGCGATGCGCATGGGTATCTACACATCTCTGCCATGCTCAACGCGGACCTTGTGGGAGCGGCT
>NZ_JBMDIJ010000168.1:0-4252 GCF_057808595.1 Pseudomonas sp. FG98
CGTAATCGGTGTCCGGAAAAACTTGACCAGAACAGCTTGCCAGCGATGAGGCCCGAGAGAGCAACAAAAAAGGGCGCCTGCATAGGCGCCCTTCTCTTTCACTCAACCTGCATTCAGTTCAGCGCAGGCTTGTCCCCGTTGATCGGGATGCGCTTGGCCTTCGCCTCTTCCGGTACCACCCGCAGCAGATCGACGCTGAGCAGGCCGTTGGCCAGGGCCGCCGACTTGACTTCGATATGGTCGGCCAGGCGGAAGGACAGCTTGAAGGCACGCTGGGCAATGCCCTGGTGCAGGTAGGTGACGCTTGCATTGCCGCTGTTGTCGCGCTTGCCGCCAGTGACGGTCAGCACGCCTTTTTCCACTTGCAGATCGAGGTCTGCCTCCTGGAAGCCGGCGGCGGCAACAACGATCCGATAGTGGTCATCGCCATGTTTTTCAACGTTGTAGGGTGGGTAGCTGCTACCCGCCTCATTACGCGCCGCGGATTCGAACAGGTCGTTGAAACGGTCGAAACCTACGGAATGACGGAACAGTGGAGCCAGGGAAAAAGCGGTAGTCATGGTACATCTCCTGAATAATCAGCGAGTTGGGATTGACGCGACCCGACTTCGGCATCGCGTACTCCCTAGATATGGACCACCAAACCGATTTCAAGCATGACCGGTAAAATTTCCTACGCAGCGACGACCAGTGGTTCCACGCCCAGCAGCAGGCCGATCTGGTCACAGTCGGTCTCGCGGCGCACGGCGGTGAACAGCGCGGTCGCTTCCGGGTAACTGCGGGTCAGCATCGCCAGCCACTGCTTCAAGCGCCCCGGCGCCGAACGCGGGGTCAGCTCGACGCGGACCCGGCGCCAGAAGTCCTGGATCAGCGGCATCAGCGCCGCCCAGTCCATCGGCACGAAATCGACACCGTCGCGCACCGCGGCGATCTGCCGGGCCAGGTCCGGACGGGAGACCAGGCCGCGCCCCAGCATGATGTCCTTGACCCCGCTGACCTCACGGCAGCGTCGCCAGTCGTCGAGGGTCCAGACCTCGCCATTGGCGAACACCGGCACCTTGACCACATCCTGCACCTTGGCCACCCACTCCCAATGGGCCGGCGGCTTGTAGCCCTCGACCTTGGTTCGCGCGTGCACCACCAGGTGCGCCGAACCACCCTCGGCCAAAGCCCGGCCGCAGTCCAGTGCGCCGTCCGGGGTTTCGAAGCCCAGGCGCATCTTCGAGGTCACCGGGATATGCGCCGGCACCGCCTTGCGCACCTCGCTGACGATACGGAACAGCAGCTCCGGTTCCTTGAGCAGCACCGCCCCGCCCCGGGACTTGTTAACGGTCTTGGCCGGGCAACCGAAGTTCAGGTCGATCACCGGCGCGCCCAGTTCGCAGGCCAGCGCCGCATTGTCGGCCAGGCACACGGGATCGGAGCCGAGCAATTGCACGCGCATCGGTACGCCGGCAGGCGTGCGCGAGCCGTGTGCCAGCTCCGAGGCCATCTTGTGGAACGTGGCCTCGGGCAACACCCGGTCGCAGACACGGATGAACTCGGTCACGCACCAGTCGATGCCGCCGACCCGGGTCAGGATGTCGCGCATGATGTCGTCGACCAGCCCCTCCATCGGGGCCAGGGCAATTTGCATGGGGGAAAGCCTCGGAAAAATTGCGCACATGGTAAACAGGTTTGGCGCAAACGGAAGGGCTGGCGGTCGGTGGCGGCCTACAGCGTTTTTTCCATGAACACACGATTGAAGCCGTGCTCGACACCACGATGAGTCTCGCGATAGCCGAGACGCTGATAAAGCAGCACATTCCCCGCCATGGCGGCGTTGGTGTAGAGGCGGATCAGCGCGTACCCGGCCTGGCGGGCGCGGGCTTCGGCGAAATCGATGAACTGGCGACCCAGGCCACGGCCCTGGCAGGCCGGATCCACCGCGACATTGGACAGCAGCATCGCCTCGGGCTCGGCACACAGCACCAGTACGGCGCAGGCCCGCTGGCCGTCTTCGAACAACCAGACCTGTTGCTGGCGGATCAGCTCGGCATAGTCGTCATCCAGCGGACCGGGACGCACGCCGATACTGGCGACATAAGGCAGGTAGGCCGCCTGCACCACCTGACGCACTGCTGCTTCGTCGCCAATCAGGGCCTGACGGATCAAGCCTGCTTCTCCAGCAGCGCCTGGCCATAGCCTTCAAGGAATTCCTGAGGCATGCGCTTGGGCTTGCCTGTGGACAACTCGATGCAGACGAAGGTGGTCTGAGCGCGCAGCAGGGTGGTGCCGTCGCTTGGGCGAACCAGCTGGAAATGCCGGGTCATTTTCAGGCGCTGGTCCCAGTCGACGATCCAGGTTGCCAATTGCAGCTCGTCGTCTTCGTAGGCGCTGGCCAGGTAGTCGATTTCATGGCGTACCACCGCCATGGCCCGGTCCAGCCGGCGATATTCGACCAGGTCCAGGCCCAGTCGCTGGGAATGGCGCCAGGCGCAGCGCTCCAGCCAGGTGACGTAGACCGCGTTGTTGGCGTGCCCCAGTCCGTCGATATCCTCGGCACCGACCCGCAGGTCGATGACGAATGGCGTTGCCAGATCCCAGCTCATGCCCGCTCCCCTGTGTGATGAACGGGCAAGAGTGTAACGGATGATCACGCCGATTGGCGCAATGGCCTCGCGCTGCGTTGCAGCAGATCGAGCACGCCCTCGATCACTCGCGGATCAGCCAGGACGCGCTGGTGCCCGCCCTCTTCCAGCATCAGCAGGCGGCTGTCGAACCAGGCGTCGTGGATCAGTTGCGCTTCGCTGGCGGGGACCAGTTGATCATCCCGGGCGTGCACCACCAGGCCAGGAATATCCAGTTGGTAACCGCTCACGTCCAGGCGCTCGATGGCCACCCCGACATCCCGCTCGACCTTGCGGATAAAGGCTGAGCGCGCCCGAGGCGGCAGGTTGAGACGACGGGCAAACCCGCGCAGCACGCCGATCAGCCGCGAGGGCGAGGCGATGCTGACCACAGCCTCGGCACGCAGCCCCCACTGCAAGGCGAGCAGGACGCTGGCACCGCCCATGGAATGACCGATAACGGCCTTCAGGGGAGGCAACTCCGCCGCCGCCTCCAGCATCGCCCGGGCGAACAAGCCGACATGTGCCTCATCCCCTGGTGAGCGACCATGACCTGGACCATCCAGGGCCACCGCCGTGTAACCGGCCTCCACCAGCGCCTCGATCAGGCGGGCGAACTGGGTCGGCCGCCCTTCCCAACCGTGCATCAGCAGCACCGTGGGGCCTTGCCCCCAGCGCAAGGCGGACAGCCCGAAACGCAGGGTGATGCGCTCGGCCTGGGCCAGGATGGGCAACTCCCAGTCCCGCGGCGGCTTGGTATAGGGGGTCATGAAGGCGCGGTGCATCTTGCTGGCGATATGCCCGGGAACCAACCGTCCCAACGTGCCATTGACGCCACGAATCCAGCTCAGGGTATTCATCGCTTCGCTCCAGTGGGTGGGTTCAGATCACCGCCGATTTGGCGGCGCGCAGAATGCGATCGGACAGTTCATCGGTGCCCAAGGCACGCGCCAGGGCCAGACCGCCGACCATCAGGGCGAGGTCGGCGAGAAATTTGTCGGCGTCTTCCGGGCTGTCGACCAGTTGCGCGGTCATCAGCTCGATGTGTTCGGCCAGGGCCAGGCGAAAATCGTCGGGCAGGCGGGTCATTTCGCTGAGGGTGGCGGGTAGCGGGCAGGCATCGACCTTGGAATCGCGGTGCTTGCGCGACAGGTAGAAGGCCGCGACCAGAGCGCGCCGGGATTGACCGTCCAGCGTCGGATCGACCTGGGACAGCAGGGCGCGGCGCTCGCCGAGCAACTGGTTGAAGGCCTCCAGCATCAGCGCCTCCTTGCTGTCGAAGTGGGCGTAGAAGCCACCCACGGTCAGTCCTGCGGCACCCATTACCTGGTTGACGCTGGCATCGGCGGGGCCTTGCTGGATCAGTGCACAACGGGCGGCATCGAGGATGCGTTCGCGGGTCTTGGCTTTTTTGTCGCTCATGGCGGTCACCGGGAAATATTATGGGTTTAATATTATGCTCATAATATTTTTTGGCAAGCCCTTGCCCCGTCCGCTTGTCGAACCGGGCAAAAACTTTTTCGAGGGAAAAAACAAAAGGCTCATTCAATAATCGAATGAGCCTTGAAATTCCGCAGAGCGGATAAAATGGCGTCCCCTAGGGGACTCGAACCCCTGTTACCGCCGTGAAAGGGCGGTGTCCT
>NZ_JBMDIJ010000169.1:0-3986 GCF_057808595.1 Pseudomonas sp. FG98
ATCGATGTCGAGGCGGATGGCCTCATCGTCGGCAATGCCGACTCCCACAGGGTTCAGGGCAGCCACAGTATCTGTGCCCGGCGCCGGGCTTCACTTGACCGGAAAAGGGCTGGTTACGCCACGCTACCGATAAAGTTCGCCAGCTCCGGTGTCTGCGGCGCATCGAACAGTACCTTCGGATCGCCCATCTCATGCACCTTGCCCTGGTGCATGAACACCAGCTTGTCACCGACCTCGCGGGCGAAGCGCATTTCGTGGGTGACCATCACCAGGGTCATGCCTTCCCGGGCCAGCTCGCGCACCACCGCCAGTACTTCGTTGACCAGCTCCGGGTCCAGCGCCGAGGTGATCTCGTCGCACAGCAGCACCTTGGGTGACATGGCCAGGGCGCGGGCGATGGCCACACGCTGTTGCTGGCCGCCGGAGAGCTGGTCGGGGAAGGCGTCGAAGCGGTTGCCCAGGCCGACCCGGTCGAGCATCTTCTGCGCCAGCTGGCGCGCTTCGGCCTTGTGCGTCTTCTTCACCAGTTGCGGGGCGAGCATGACGTTCTCGCCGATGCTCAGGTGCGGGAACAGGTTGAACTGCTGGAAGATCATCCCGACCTTCTGGCGCAACGAGCGCAGGTCGGCACGGGCGGCGTCGAGGTATTCGCCGTCCACTTCGATCACCCCGTCATTGATCGACTCAAGGCCATTGAGGGTGCGCAGCAGGGTGCTCTTGCCCGAGCCGCTGCGGCCGATGATCGCCACCACCTCGCCTTGCTCGATGCTCAGGTCGACGCCCTTGAGGACGTGGTTGTCGCCGTAGTACTTGTGCAACGCGGAAACTCTAACCAGCGGCATGCAGCCTCCTCTCCAGGTAACGGGCACCCAGGGACAATGGAAAACACAGAATGAAGTAGCCCAGGGCAACCAGGCCGTAGATCAGGAAGGGTTCGAAGGTGGCGTTGGCCAGCATGCCGCCGGTCTTGGTCAGCTCGGTGAAGCCGATGATCGAGGTCACCGCAGTGCCTTTGACCACCTGCACCGAGAAGCCCACGGTCGGCGCCACGGCGATGCGCAGCGCCTGCGGCAGGATGACGAAGCGCAGCTGTTCGTAGCGGTTCAGCGCCAGGCTCGAACTGGCCTCCCACTGGCCGCGCGGAATCGACTCGACGCAGCCGCGCCAGATCTCGGCGAGAAAGGCGCTGGTGAACAGGGTCAGGGCCACGGCTGCGGCCATCCAGGCCGAGACGTCGATGCCGAACAGGGCGATGCCGAAGAACACCATGAACAGTTGCATCAGCAGCGGCGTGCCCTGGAACAGCTCGATATAGCCGCGGCTGAGTACCCGCAGCGTGGTGTTGTCGGAGATCCGCGCCACCAGCATCAGCAGGCCGACCAGGCCACCGCAGACGAAGGCCACCAGCGACAGCAGCAAGGTCCATTGCAGGCCGGTCAGCAGGTTGCGGACGATGTCCCACAGGGTGAAATCCATCAGCCTCTCCTCATGATCAGGCGCCGGCCCAGCAGGTTGAGCAACTGGCGCACGCCGATGGCCATCAGCAGGTACACCAGGGTGGTCAGCAGGTAGGTTTCGAAGGCGCGGAAATTGCGCGACTGGATGAAGTTGGCGGCGAACGACAGCTCTTCGGTGGCGATCTGCGAGCACACCGCCGAGCCGAGCATGACGATCACGATCTGGCTCGACAGCGCCGGCCAGACCTTGGCCAGGGCCGGGCGCAGGATCACGTAGCGGAAGCTCTCGAAGCGGCTCATGGCCAGGGCCGCCGCCGCTTCCAGCTGGCCGCGGGGAATCGCCTGGATACCGGCGCGGATGATCTCGGTGGAATAGGCGCCGAGGTTGATCACCATCGCCAGCACCGCCGCCTCCCATTCGCTCATGCGCAGGCCCAGGGCCGGCAGGCCGAAGAAGATGAAGAACAGCTGGACGATGAACGGGGTGTTGCGGATCAGCTCCACGTACACCACGAACAGCCAGTTGAACGGGCGCAGGTTCCACGCCCGTACCCCGGCGCCGACGATGCCCAGGGCCACCCCGAGCAGGGTACCGATCAGGGTCAGCTCCAGGGTGAACACTGCGCCCTTGAGCAGCAGGTCACCCTGGGCCAGCACCGCGCTGAAATCGAATTGATAGGCCATGCGCTAGGGCTCACTGGAAGTCGGCGGGCAGCGGTTGCTTCAGCCATTTTTCGGCGTTGCGGTTGAGGCTGCCGTCGGCCTTGGCTTCGGCAAGGATGGCGTTGACCTTGTCCAGCAGCGCCGGTTGCGCCTTGGCCATGCCGACGTAGACCGGCGAGTCCTTGAGCTTGACCTTGAGCACCGGCACCTTCTTCGGATTCTTCTCGGCAATGGCCGCCATCACTACGCTGCCGCTGGCGATCAGGTCGACCTGGCCGGACAGGTAAGCGGCGATGGTCGAGTTGTTGTCTTCGAAGCGCTTGATGGTGGTGCCTTGCGGGGCGACGGCGCTGAGTTCCATGTCCTCGATGGCGCCACGGGTGACGCTGATGGTCTTGCCGGCCAGTGCGGCGACGCTGTCGACGCTGCTGTCCTGCGGGCCGAATACGGCGAGGTAGAACGGTGCGTAGGGCTTGGAGAAGTCGACCACCTGCTCGCGCTCGGGGTTCTTGCCGAGGCTGGAGATCACTAGGTCGACCTTGCCGGTGGTGAGGAAGGGAATGCGGTTGGTGCTGTTGACCGGGGTCAGGGCCAGCTTGACGCCGAGCTTGTCGGCGAGCAGTTGCGCGGTGTCGATGTCCAGGCCGCGGGGCTTGAGGTCCGGACCGACCGAACCGAAGGGCGGGAAGTCCTGGGGCACGGCGACCTTGAGCACGCCGCGCTGGGTGATATCGCCAAGTACATCGGCCTGGGCGGCCAGGGCGCTGCCGCAGAGGAGGGTGGCCAGCAGAAGTTTGCGGAAGGAGATCATGGACGGTGCCTCGCAGCGGAAAGTGTGTTTCCCGCCATTGCAGCCGCCGTGCCAGCTTGGCGGAAAACCTTGGAAAAGCGCTGGAATCCGGGTGCTTCGCGGTATTACTGGTCTGAACAGTTGAGTGTCCCTATGAGCATGTAGAACTGGCGAATGCCCCGAGAAAAGGCAGGCGTCACGGGCCTGCGCCAGGATGGGGCCAAACTTGCGTGACAAGGGAAAAAGGACGTAAAACAGCGCATCTTCCGTTCCGACTGGTCTGAACTCATGTTCGAAACCCCCACCCGCAGCGCCGTCCCCGAGCAGGCCCTGCAGGCCATCCAGCAACTGATTCGCGACGGCGGCTACCAGGCTGGTGATGCCTTGCCCTCGCAGCGCGACCTGGCCGAGCGACTCGGCGTAAGTCGCGCTTCGTTGCGCGAGGCGCTGTCGTCCCTCAGCGCCCTGGGCGTGGTCAGCGTGCAGCCGGGCAAGGGGGTGTTCGTCCAGGCCGCCAAAGCCCCGCCGACCAGCGAATCGCCCTGGTTCGCCTGGCCGTTCGCCGCGCAAGTGGGTGCCGCCGATACCTTCCAGTTGCGCTATGTGCTTGAGGGCTTCGCCGCTGGCCAGGCGGCCAATGCCCTGACCGCCGACGACCTCGACGCCCTGGCGCTGAACGTCGAGGCCATGCGCGTGGAGCTGCGCGCCGGCAACTTCGAGGCAGCGGCGCAGCTGGATTTTGCCTTCCACCGGCGCCTGCTGGAGGCCGGTGGCAACCTGGCCATGCTGCATATCGTCACCAACAGCGAAGCGATTTTCGTCGAGAGCCAGAAGCTGCCCTTCATCCGCCCCGAACGGGCGATGGAAACCTGGCAGGAGCACCGCAAGATCCTCCGCGCCCTGGCCCGGCATTCCTCCAGCGCGGCGCAGAAAGCCATGCAGGAACATATCCGCAATGCCGCAGCGCGCTGCGGGATTGTCTTTTCTGCTTGAGATCGGCGGCTCTCAGATAACAGGCCCAGGAGCGACGCGGTTCTTGTGGGAGCTGGCTTGCCAGCGATTGCGTCGGTGAATTC